>CAZPJZ010000311.1:0-3997 GCA_964586995.1 uncultured Pirellulales bacterium
CGCGCTCGGCCCACTGCTTGCTCGCATCCCGCCTGCCCGTGAATTTGGCGTAGCCTTTTTCGAGGCACCAATAGGGATACATGATTAGCTCAGCCGCCCCTACGCCTATGATCCCAAACGCTCCCAGAGCCGTGCGAATTGGGTTCACGCCCGCACTGCGGTCAACAGGCGGCAGGTGGAAACTGAGTCCTCTGGCGAGTTCATCGCTGCGAACCGCCCACCCGGGCCTTGTTTGCAGGGCAACCAAAGTAAGGATAGTTACAATCGTAAAGGTAGCCACCAGCGCTGTAGCCACAAGCTGAATGACCCTGTATCTTCCGACATACAATAGCACTGATGTGACAATCGCGATTACGCCGGCCCACAAGTACGGGTCGTAGGGCTCTCGACGCTGAGCAATTTGATCCGACAACAGGGTGACTTTACGTTGTAGCTGGTCAACTCGCGGGCTGTCCTGGTCTCTGGCCTGCAGCGTTTTTAGATCGATCCGGGCTTTGACGAAGTCATTTTGCAGGCGGTTGTATTCGATACCGGACCGAGTCAGTGGCCGGCTGATTGCGAGCGTTTGTCCCACGCCCCCGACGATGCCGCCTTGCTGCAGGATCACGAGCATGGTCATGAATACCCAGTACCACAACAGCCAGTTGAGTCTGAGTCGGGGGCCGGGGATGCCGTTTAGCGCGCTAAGGGGCGTTTGGCTCCACGTGATTGCGTGTCGGCCAAACTCGATTTGCGTGGAGACCTTAATCACACATCCGACAATGATAAGCCACAGCAGCCAGAATCCCGCCTGGGCACCCGCTTTGGTGGTGGCGATGAGCTCGCCGGAGCCGACTATCGAGCCGGCGATTATCATGCCGGGACCGAGCCGAACAAGAGTGGCCCCCAGCGCGCGAGGTGCTTCTATAGTGACAGATTCGCCCGATGGAGATCTACTGTCGTTTTTCTCTTTCATGGTTGGCGGACTTTCAATTGCCACGTGGTTTATACCGGGTTTTGGCATTTCGGGCAACGTTTTCTTGGATGCGAACCGTGCGAGGCCGACAATTGGCGATTGACAATTGAAAATTGACCATTCAAGATATGCCGCTGGTTGAGTTCTTGTAAGGCGAAAACGATACTTGGAAACTGGGGCGTTTGACATAGCCTTGCGGCGGCGAATCCGCCACGTACGTGCCCGCGAGCAGAGGGTCACGGCGGATGAGGTCTGTCAGCGGATCAGCCACGGTGACATTGTCAGAGCCGTCGGCAATCTTTTGTTCCATACCGAGCCGGCTGCGCTGGATGAAAAGCTCGGCAGCGTGCTGGGCAAAATCAGCCAAGTCGCGACAAGTAAGGACGTTGCCGCTCAAACTCACGTTCTGGATTTCCTGGTCAATTTAGCTATTGGCCTACGCAGCTTTTTGCCCGGGTGGGTCCTCTGGCCGGCGTTGGATTCTGCTGCGATTGATGCACTGGCCAGGAAGGTTACCGATGCGCTGGAAAACCTCACGTCGGTTGCCGCAGAGCCGGCGGACCAGTTGGCGGCCAGAGTCCGCAAGGAGACGATTGCCCGACTGAAGGCGGAAGGAATAGGTGATGAAAGTCAGGCGGCTAAGATGGCTGATAGTCTGATGGGTGACTCGCTGGTCAATTATGTTTCTAATATAGCTGCCGAGCTACGGCGGAGTAATCTGATGCGAGCTGCCGAGGCGCGTTTTCAAGGCAGAACACATACCCATCTCGGTAATGACTATGCTGCCTTTCTACAGTACATGATCTGGCTGGGAGGCTCGTTTGTGACCACCAATCCCGTGCTGGTGAAGCTGGCATGGGATACGGACCCGGAGCTGTGGAACCGGCGGGTGGATGCTTTGATTCTCTCGCAGTACACGGCCAACCAACTGAGCGAGCTCTTCAAAGGTCCGCAAAGCAAGCTAAACACAGCGGTGGAAGCACTCAACTCCGCAGTCACGATGGCTGTCGTACAGGAAAACTGCCGCTTGCTGCGGGATATATTCCTGGTAACTGAGGGGCGCGAGGGATACGTAAGCCTTCAGGTCAATCCGAAGAACCACGATGACTGGCAGCAGATGGTGACCGAGGCCAAGAATCTGTACGCTTCGCTGCAAGGGACCCTCGGCGGCGTGCCTAACGTAGTGTTCAAGTTGCCTGCTACCGCCGCAGGCAAGTCCGCGGCGGAGATACTGACATCTGAGGGTATCGGCGTCACTATCACCGTCGAATTCTCGGTCGTCCAGGCGTTAGGCTTTGCAGAGGTGCTCAGTAGGGGAAAGATGCTGGTCGCTTATTTAGCCTTGATGAATGGGCGTATGGCATATCCTGTACGAGATGAAATGAAAGCAAAGGGTGTGCCGGGCGGCGTGGAAGCAGCACGCTGGGCAGGAGTAGAGGTGGCACGAAAGGCTTATCGCAGACTATACTCATCGCCACACAAGGGCGGCATGGGCATTGATCCGCAGCGAATCAAGCTGCTGGTAGCATCGCTGCGAATCTACCCCTGCTTTCGCAGGGGCAAGTTTACCCCCGCGCAGCCGGGGGATTGGATACCTGATCTTTCGCAGTTGTGGGGATGTCCCGTAATCACCATCTTCCCGAATGTTAGGCGTAAATTTGACAGTCACCAGCGCGACTTCACCGGTGACGCAGTCAGCAAGGCTACGCCGGATGACCAGTTGAAAGTCCTTTTTGAGAGTGAGATTTTTCGCCAGGCATGGTGGGTGCCGGGCGACCTGGAGCAGTACAGACCGAAGCGAGTGTTAACGCTGGAGCCAAAAGACTCCGAGGCGTTGCTGAATTGGCCGCCGGTTGCCAATACGTTAGGCGAATTTATCGACCTCTACGAAAAGATGGGCCAAATGGTAAAGGAAAGAATCCAGCACCTTGCAGCATCGAGGAAATAGGCCACAGAGGAAAATGAAGTTTGGTGCGATTGAAATCGACCCGGCAAGAAATCCAGCCATTCTTGACACGGCGACTTGGGATCCGACAGGCGCGTGGGATATTCTCTGCCGGGCGGACGAACAGTTCTGGCAGTCTCTTGAGCGTTCGGCATCGGGGTGTAGGGTGGGGCTTGCCCCACCATCATTTTCTTGGTGGGCTGAAGCCCACCCTACCGGCTATCCGCTGTACGCTATCCCTGCTTCTTGTGCTCAGTACCAAGCAGGTGTCTTTTTTCTTGCCGGCCTGCGGGACGGTCAGCAGGTATTCATCGGCATCGGTCCTGACAACGGCGAGCCGGTTTTGGGCGGGCCGATAGGCAAGAAACGGCTTGGCGACGGCAGATACGTTGCGACGTACAAAACTGACGCGGCCATAGTGGACCGTTACTGTCGCTTTATCAAGCCGGGCAAAGGCCCAAAAGCACTGGGGGCGACGCCACGGCTGGGCATCGGCAGTCGAATGTCAACTGCCGCCTGGCCGGGCGTGTGGCGGGCCATGGATAAGTGCAGTTTCTCGGCTAATGCAATCCAGAATTCGGTGCGGGAACTCAACCTGCTCGATGACGTATTGGCTGGCCGGCCCGCGTGCACCAATTATCTGCCCGGCTTCGGGGCGCTTGAAGAGGGGCACACGGGCAGCACTTTCGAGGGATTGTGGGTGGCGGGTGTGCTCGAAGCTCTGAAGACTGACACTAACCTTCAATATGGCGCAGATGCCGATCACATAATGGTAAAGCGCGGAGAGCAAGGTACAAGCCAGGCCAAACGGGTTATAGACGCCGCTCGCTACTACACTTTTTTTACGCTGGATGTCAGCGACATCCTGGACTATGCAGCTATCGGGCGGCCGGTCAGCAAATACGGGGTGGCACTTGAAGCGGTGGGGGAGTTGCACGATCATATTAAGAGTTTGAAGGATGGCGTGCCCTTCGACCTTGAGCTTGGCATCGACGAAAGTCCGCCGGATGTGGACGCATCTGAATCTGTCACTACCGAAGAAGAACTGCGATTCCTGCTGCTCGAAATGCAAAGGCGTCGGATTGCCTTAACGCACG
>CAZPJZ010000312.1:0-3996 GCA_964586995.1 uncultured Pirellulales bacterium
AAATCTATGTGATAATATGACACAATATGCAGCGAAATGCAACTAAACTACAAAAGAATTTGCGTTTTTTTTCTCTTATAGCCATATTGGGTGGAGGGTCCAAATAGCCCTGACACATAAGCCAATATTTTAAGGGAAGTTACGTCAAAGAGCTTGCCCCGCAAGTGCGGTCTTTGTCTGGAAGATGGTCGCTGAGGTTAAAAACGCTCTTACTTGGCTACATCGATCCGCTGGCAAATTTTTCCCAGATTAACATCCTGTTTCTTCGCGGGCAACGGGGCAAAGCAGGCGGAAGAATATTTTTTACAAAAATGCAAAAAAATGCTTGCATTGTGGTGCGGCGGGTTTATAGTTATTGCAGTTGATTAAGGCAATTAAGGAGGAGTAGCCATGAAAAAGTGCATGGTGGCTGGAACACTGGTAGGGGCGGTCCTATTGGCCAGCAGCATTGCTCAGGGAAGTCTAGTCAGTTTTAGCGCTGACGCCGTGTCTTCGTGGTCTGACGCCGGTGCCGTACTGTCACAAGGGATTTCCACGATTGCGCCGGTACAGTTGCACATGACGGCCCAAGCTAACTCGAAGTTCACGATCACGACGACTACCACCAACCAGACCGACTTTACGTGGACGCGCTATATCCTGACGCTGGACCCACTGGGCGATGCGACGTTCGTGCAGCAAAACGCCGGCAGCACGAAGTTCAAAACAGTAGAGTATATTAGTGCGTACCGCCTCGACTTCGTGGCGCCAGACGATGTACTGCCGGCTCAGGTCGTGACACTTCAGTTTGATCTCGACATCCCGGACGGTGCTCCGTTTACGTTCACGCTGACACAGAACCCGATCCCGGAGCCTGCTACGGCAGCTTTGCTTGGCCTGGGTACACTGGCCCTACTGGTCAGGCGAAAAAGGTAAGCGGGTGGGGGAACCGAAAGGTCTTCGACCCTGTATGGGCAAGAAGGGGGGAGGATTGTCCTCTTTCTGACCGGCGTTATAAGTGTTGCGTTCGGGCAGTCACGCTTTTGGCACAAAGCGATCAATAGGATATGAGCGCATTTATCTTGTACTGACTTAGTCTGCTTCGGCCCGCTAATTCGCTAAGCTCAACCAGGAATACGATGCCGGCAATTTCTCCGCCTATTTTTTCGATGAGCTTGCAGGCGGCCGCCATGGTTCCACCGGTCGCCAGCAGATCGTCAACCATCAGGACCTTCGCTGCCTTACGTACCGCGTCACTGTGCACCTCGAGGGTGTCGGTGCCATACTCTAAGTCGTAGCTGATGCTCTGGGTCTTGAATGGGAGCTTGCCTGCCTTGCGGATAGGGACAAAGCCGACGCCGAGTTCTTTCGCAACGGCTGCGCCAAATATGAATCCTCTGGCTTCCACCGCCGCCACGTATTGAACGCTCTCGTCCCTATAGCCGGCACACAGACCCTCCACTGCTGCGGCAAACGCCTCTGGAGCGGCTAACAGGGGAGTAATGTCACGAAACAGAATCCCTTTTTTCGGCCAGTCAGGTATGCTGCGGATATAGTGAGACAGATCAACTCCCTTTGCCATCGCTCATTTCCCTTTCTTGGCACCTCTTGAATTAACGGGCGCGTAAATAAACAGCCGAAAGCACAGCCTATTGTTGTCGAATCAGTGGCATAAAGCAAGCCTTATCGAACTTTGCCCGTGCCTACTCTTGATTCATGTATTCGTAGAGCTTTTGGAGTGCATCGCGGCGAATCTGGCGAATTCGCTCCCGCGTCAGATTCATCTTCTTGCCGATTTCTTTTAGCGGCATGGGCCTCTTTCCGTCCAGGCCGTAGTGCAGTCTCAAAACGTGGGCTTCTCGCGGGTCAATCTTGTCCAGCAGGTTCAGGACCTTTGCCTTTTCCTCGTCTTCGACCAGGGCATCTTCCGGCCTCGCTGCGCTCTGGTCTTCCAGGGTCGTCTCCAGCAACTGACTTTCATCCGCCGTATCACCGGCGCCGGTTTCCCCCACCGAGCTGAGCACCTCAACGATCCGATGAATAACCTTGGCCTTGCGCACGGGAAGATTCATGGTCTCAGCCATCTCCTCTACGCTCGGCGTTCTGCCCAGCCGGATTTCCAGCTCAGACGCCAGATGCCGCCATTGATTTATAAGCGCAACCATATAGGTGGGAATATGGACCGGCTGGACGTTCTCCAGCAGCGCCCGCTTGATACTCTGCTTTATCCACCAGGCAGCATACGTGCTGAAGCGTGTCCCCCGCGCGGGGTCAAAGTAATCAACCGCCCTTATCAGTCCGAGATTTCCCTCTTCAATGAGGTCGCCCAGACTCATGCCCCGACCGCCGAATCTCTTGGCGATGCTCACGACCAGCCTTAGATTACTTCGCACCAGTTGCTCTCTGGCCCAGGGATCGTTCTTCTCGACAACCAGCTTGCCCAGCTCGTACTCTTGTTCCCAAGTCAGCAGCGATGCCTCGTCGATTTCCTTGAGGTACTCTTTTATGGTTGCGTCAAATGCGATGGCTGCCTCCCGCCCGGCCGAAAAGTCTCTCGACTTCAGCTAAAAAGGGCCAATTCGGTTTTGATTTCACCTTCTTCCGTAGACTGTCGGCTCCTGGCCAATACCAAATCCTCTCTGGACGTATCGGCCAAATCTCACCTCGGGTTTAGCTGGCAAGAGTCAAAATCCGATGGCCTTGGCTGCACGGCCCTTGTGCCCACAGTTATCGGCTTCCGACACGATGCGCTGGCGTCTTGCCGGTTATTATTGGCACAATATCAGCGACCGGTCTTATCCTGAATGAAGTGTCCAGTTGTCGAGATACGAAAACAACTGGGGCCTATACAGGCTCGGTATAGGCGGCGAGATAGTGCTATCTTTAGCGCCCGGCTCCATGGTGCGGGCGGGCCTTTTTGTCGGGCGTCGCTGCTCGGGGTGACCGACCGACAACGGGCAAGTCATCCCGGATAGCCCTGGGGACTCTGACGTTCATCTACGCCAGCTCGCGCCTGGCACAGTCTACGATGCGGTCGATCTCCGCAGATAAACCTTGCTCGAGGGGCTGTGGTTGATGTTTCCGCAGAATCTCCTCGACACGCTCGCCGAGCCGGTCGGCAAATGATCTGCCGCCCTGATTCTCCCAGCCCTCATAGCTCAGCCGCGTCCATATCGCCGACGGCAGCCACAGTTCCTTACGGAAATGCTCGACTGTATGCGGCTCGGCCAGGAAATTGCCGCCCGGCCCAACCGCCCTTACCAGTTCGGTGGCCAGTGTGTCGGCGTTGACTTGGAAACCGCCGGCAATCCGCCCGACGTAGTTCATGATCTCGTTGTCGAACGCCAGCCACAGCAGGCTGCCTGCGTGGTCCGTTCCGCAGATGCCGCAGTGACCGAACGTATCGGCGCCCGCAAGCACGCCAAGCAGCATTGTGGTTGCCTTTTCCACACCCGCTTGCGCATCAGGCAGCTTGGCGTCGGTCAGGCCCACGTTGATATACACGGGCAAGCCGTAAAACCGTGCGACCTGCACCATCGCGACGGCCATCAGCCCCTGCTCAGGTGAGCCGAACGAGCAGATGCTCGTGCGCGGGTCCATGATGTGTGGAATCCCGCCGTAGGTTATTGGCGTGCCCGGGGCGAGCAATTGAGTGATAACGACCCCGGCCAGGATCTCCGCATTTTCCTGGGCCAGTGTCCCTGCTAAAGTGGCGGGCCCGGTTCCGGCAGCCATCGCCATTGGGCCGATGCTCACCGGCTGACCGGCTTGGGCGAACTCCTTGACCACATCAAGACCGTCCCCGGGCAACTGCAACGGACTTATCGGCTCCAGAAAAGCCTCGACCATGGGGCTTGCCCGCAGGGCGGCATCGCCGCCGGCAACGGCACGGTATATCTCCAGAATGTAGCGGGCCGTCGCGCCGTTGCGCACCCAGCAGCGCGTGGGTTTACCCGTTGCCTTGACCAGCTCAGCGGTCAGGAACACGTCACGGTATTTCGCAGAGACTTCCTCCGG
>CAZPJZ010000313.1:0-3994 GCA_964586995.1 uncultured Pirellulales bacterium
AGAGGCCAAATCTGGAAACAGCAGGCCTGGCTCTGCTCTGGCCTATCGATGGTTTAGGAAGGGTCCTTTTGCCCACCACTTGTCTGCCTGAGAGACAGCGGCCCTACAACTTGAACCTGGAGATTGCGCGAGCCCGGCTAATGCAAATCATCAACAAGCGAGAGGATTGGTCATTTTTTAACGCCATTGAAGATCTGGCTGGCCTCTACAAGGAATCCCAGGATTTGTTCATTCAGGCGATCCAAAACAGCTCCGACGCATCCGTGGCATCTCAACTGGCAGACGAATCGCTCAAAAAGGCGGTTGTCTTCTCTGAAAAGCTCGCCATAAAACAGGCCGAATCTCTCTTTGCCGCAAGGATCAAGAGCCACGGCTTTGGCCGGGGTTGCCTCGGATGCCGAGTAGAGCCCGCCTTGGTTCGTAGTGCTCCGTATTTGGAGCGGCTGCTAGAACTGTTCGGCTCTGTGACGATACCCATCAACTGGGCACAGATAGAAGCCGATAAAGGCACCTTTGATTTCTCAACCCTTGATGCTTGCGTTGAAGTGCTCTGTCAGAAAAGATTGGTGCTCGGCGCCGGTCCATTGCTGCGTTTTTCAAAAGAATATCTGCCGAAATGGCTGCTTCGCAGCGCCGTAGGTTTCGAGAAAATACGCGAGATGGGCTATCAGTTCGTCTCAAGAGTAGTGGCTCGTTATTCAGGCGCGATTCACCGATGGTTTGTCGTCAGCGGTCTGAATGCCTCCAATCATTTCGGCTTCAGCTTCGAGCAAGCATTGGAAATGACGCGGGCGGCAAACATGGCCGTAAGAGCAGCCAGCGCAAGGGCTGTGAAGATCATAGAAATCAGTAATCCCTGGGGTGAATACTACGCGACGACGCCCAACAGCATCCCGCCTCTGGTATACATGGACATGGTGGTGCAGAGCGGGATCAACTTTGATGCGTTTGGGCTGCAGATGCGGTTCGGCAAGAATCAATCGGGTACGCATATCAGGGATATGATGCAGATATCCGCGATTCTGGATTACCTGGGTCCTGTCGCCAAGCCCCTGTATGTCACGGACGTCGCCATTCCCAGTCAAACAGACGAGGGGCCGCACGACAGCAACGTGTCCGGAACGTCGCACCAGGAATGGGACGAATCGCGGCAAAGTCGGTGGCTCGACCAGTTCTGCACAATAGCGCTGAGCAAGCCCTTCGTGGAGTCAGTGACCTATGCCAATCTGGCTGATACGCAGGACGGCACCGTCGCTCGTAGCGGCTTATTGAGCGAGCAGCTCGAACCCAAAGAGTCATTTCAAATTCTAAGCAAGTTGCGCGCCACGCTCTTCAGCAGGTGATTATCCCGATTATGGCAAAAGTCACGCAAGACAGGATCCAATCATTCGCGTTCCTTATCAGCGTGTGCACGTGCGGGGTAATCGCTGCCGTTCTCATGCTTTGGAGTCCTGCAGACTCCGGATGGTCGGGCAGAATCAAGCTGGATGACAAAATAAATCCGAATGATGCCACGACAGCCAGCCTGCTCAGATTGCCGGACATAGGATTGGCACGAGCCCACGCGATAGTGGCGTACCGGGAAAATCTCGGCAAAGAAAAGGGTAACGGTCCTGCCTTCAAAGATGTCAACGATTTGCAGAAAGTAGGAGGCATAGGGCCTAAAACAGTACAAAATATGAGCCCGTGGCTTAGATATGAATAGGAATCGAAAGAGTGCTTAGCCTAATTCAGAAGCCATCTTCAGAATTACGACAAAAAGGAACAACAAGTGGACCAGTGGGAAATTGACAAGCCGCTCGGCCAATGCTACGGGACAGGCAGAAAAATACAGTACGGCGAAGAATACTACGGCGCTCTGGTAGAGACCGACCAGGGACTGCAACGCCGCGACTTCTGCACCGAATACTGGGAAAAAGAAAAGCCGGACGTCTTTTGTTATTGGAGAACCAGGCTGTCGCATCCAGACCAGAAAAAGCAGATATTTGTCGATGACGAAATGCTGATGGCTTTCTTTGACCGCCTGGCAAGGGAGACTGAGCAGGAAAAAGTAAACTTTCGATTTGTGTTGGCACTAATTCTCATGCGGAAAAGGCGCCTCAAATATGACTCATCTGTGATACAGGGCGACAAGGAAACCTGGCGTCTAAGATTTGCCGGCGATAAGCAGACGGTTGACGTGATAAATCCGCATCTGGACGACGAGCAGATCGAGCAGTTATCACGGCAGATAGGCCTAATTCTGCAAACGGATCTATAGACAGTGCCTCTAAGAAAGATGAAAAAACGAAATTCAAATATCAGAGGTCGAAAATCAAAATTGTGGAATCGCCGCCTTGCGGTAATGACTTGCTTAATTTTGCATCTTGAACTTTATATTTTGATTTTTGCATCCGGATGCGCTAAGCAGGTTCAACAGCCTTTGTCGATTTGTCCGGGCAGGAAATCCGCAGCCGAGGCGCTATCCGCTATGCGGTCGCACCTGGAGAATGCCTCGTCGCTGAAAGCCAGCGGCTCGTGCGTCCTGCAGTATTACGCCGAGGGAAAACAGCGAACAGAAAGATTTCCGGTAAAACTGTGGTTAAATCCACCGGACGAAATTTACCTGCAAGGCGACGTGGCTTTTGATCCGCAGGCTGTCGTGCTCGGCGCAAACAAGGACGAATTCTGGCTGGCAATCAGACTAAAAGAGGTCAGCAGCTACTGGTGGGGCAAATGGCAAGAGGCCGGCTCTTACAACCGACTCGTAATCGATCCGAAAATGATGCTCGAAGGTCTGGGAATTCCGGCGCTGGACGGCGACAAGAGCGAAGATTGGTCTTTTGCAAAGGAGGGTGTCTTCGACGTGCTCACAAGACGCGGCGATCGCACAGTGGCAGGCAAGAGAATACACATATATAGCTGCGACTACCTGGTCCGTAAAATTGAGTATCTGGATATGCGTGGCCAGGCTGCGGTCGTTGCCGAGCTTGATAAGTACGAGCAGATTCGTGAGAATTTTCTTGTCCCTACCATTGTCAAGATTATCCAGCGCGGCCCAAGTACAGCCGAGTCGGTCACTGTCACCGTTACCTTGACGTCTGTAAAATCGGCTGATTTTACCGACAAACTAAGGAGCTATCTTTTCAGCCGTCCCGAACCCAAAGGCTTCAAACACATATATCGGTTTCTCGATGGCAAAGTCATCGAACAGCAGCCAACCTGCGGTGAAACCCCAGGATAAATCCGCCATGCGTCCGGCGGATAAATATTTAGCCCCGCGTTTTACGCGGGGTTAGGAGAATGGCGCTGGCACAAGGAGTCCGAGTATGGCAAGGATGAGCCTGACAGATAGGCTCAAACAGGGACTGTTCTTGCTTGATGGGGCGATGGGCACAGAGCTGATTGCCCGTGGCGTCCAGCCGGGCAAGTGCAATGATTACCTAAACATCGAGTCGCCCGATATTGTCCTCGATATTCATTGCGCCTATTTTCGCGCAGGCAGCGATGCGGTTCTCACCAATACCTTCGGCGCCAACAGATATGCACTGGCCCGACATGGCCTTGCCGAGCGGGCTGAGCAGATAAATAGAGCCGGCGCCCAGATAGCCCGGCGCGCAGCGGGGGAGCAAAAACATGTCCTGAGCAGAGTCGAAGGATATGTCCTCGGTGATATTGGCCCCACCGGCGATTTTTTGCAGCCTTTAGGAAACTTGCAGCCGGAGCAGCTAAAGGTCGCGTTTGCCGAACAAGCCCAAGGGCTTTTAGCAGGCGGTGTTGATGGCTTTATTATTGAGACGATGACAGCCCTCGATGAGGCGGAAATTGCCATCGAGGCGATAAGATCGGTTAGCCAGCTTGCCGTGTTGGTCTCACTCAGCTTTGACCATACCGGCGGCGATTTCAGGACTATGATGGGTGTTGATGTCGAGTCTGCTATCTCAAAAGCCGTGTCGTTGGAGGTTGATGCAGTAGGATTTAATTGCGGCACGGTGTCACTCGACGAATACGTGCA
>CAZPJZ010000314.1:0-3979 GCA_964586995.1 uncultured Pirellulales bacterium
GGATTCGGTCGGCTCATCTACTCGGAGGGAGAATATTTCCACTTCAGCTCCGAGCCTATTGACTCATTCAAGGGCTGGCGGATTGGCTCGCCGCCTCTGTGGTACCCCACACACTCGACGGCCTACTACGTAGGCGTGACCGGCAAGCGATTCACCTCGGTATCTTGCGTCGGCTTCAACGCGGGCTTCCCGGCTTACCAGCCAGGAGCCAACAAGTACGGTAATACGTTCACCGACGAGGTTGCGCTTTTCCAGACCAGCGAGGGCGGCTCATCGCGAATGCTGATGTGTAAGGGTATCGCTAATCTGGTTGTTGAGAGGGGCCGTGTGTTTGGCCAGCGCGGATGGATGGACGGCACCGAATATCACGGCGTAATGAAGGAGCTTCCTGACACGACCCGCCCGCCGCTCCCGCCCGGTGTGCCGGCGGGCGGACATGGTGGTTCGCACGGACTTTTGGCTGATGAGTTCATCGCGTCGATCCTCGAAGATCGTGAACCGCTGGTGAACATCTATGAGGCCCTGGCGATGACTGTGCCGGGCATTGTCGCTCACCGGTCGGCCTTGAAGGATGGCGAGACACTCAAACTGCCGCACTATACGCCGCCCACGGGTTAGCTAAGAAGCGCAGTTTTTGCCGCGGAGTCCACAGAGACCTGCCCCGAGCCCGGTCGAGGTGTGTCATTGGAGTACAAAAATCAAAATGCAAAATTAAGGAGGTCATCGCCCCTTAGGGGCAATTCCGCAATTTCGATTTTTAATCTTTGATATTTGCATTGTAGGGTGTCATTCAGGGTCTTTCGCCAGCAAATTCCTCGACCCCTGCTGTTGCAGGGGCAGGCTTGCCCCCGTGAAAACGGGGGCTCGGAAGAAGTCTTCCGCTCCGCGTTCTCAGCGTTCTCTGCGGTTAAACAAGCCTCAGCGTGCTCCCTCGACTATGCTCGGGAGGGCGTCTGCGCTTAAACCGCCCCCGCCGGTTTGCTTCGCAAACGCGAAGCTGCGGGGGCGACGCGCTGTCACGGGGCCGCCGGCTCCGGCGCCTTTGCCACATCGTCCCGGAACAGCAGACAAAACGCCCCCAGCAGGATAGTAGACATGATCGCCGTGATCATGAAGACCGGACTCCAGTTACACACATTGTCCATCGTATTGGCGCCGATTAGCTCAACGTTGAAGAAGGTGCCGATCAGCATACCGATGCCGAAGCATATCAGGACAATCAGCCCTTGAGCCTGGGCACGGATTTCCGGCGGCGCCTTCTTGTCGACGTAAACCTGTCCGCCCACGAAGAAGAATCCGAAGATGACGCCATGGACGAGGATCGCGACGTAGTACATCATTGTCTGATCGGCTGCGACTCCGCCCCAAAGAGCAAAGTAGCGGACGGCGAGGGCCGCCAGCCCGATCGCCATCGTCCATTTGACACCGAACCGCACCAAAGCAAGCGGCACGAGAAGCATCAGGAATATCTCGACCAGTTGCCCCAGGTTCATGGTGGCCGTGATGTATCTGAAACCCTGACTGGCAAAAAACTGAGAGCCGAGCGAGAAGTACAGCGTAAAGGAGATCATCACCAGCAGCGAGATGATGATAAACAAGGCGAAATTGAGGTCTTTCATCAGGCCGAGCGCCCGCAGGCCGAGCGCATCGACGATTGAGGCCTCCTTGCCCTTGGCCGGCGGTGGTGTATTGGGCAGCGTCAGGTTGAGTAGCGCCGCGACCAAGGCTGTCCCCGCCCCGCAATAGAGGGGGATCGCCGTACCGTCGATGACCTTACCGCCAAACAGGCTGGTGGACGCCACAAGGCTAAAAACGAGGGCCGCCACCCAGCCGATCGAGCCGAAGACCCGAATCTGAGGGAACTTCTCTGACGGTGCGTTGGTCATGGCAATGGCATTGGTCAGACTCCACGTCGGCATGTAGCAGAACATCGCCAGCAGCAACACCATGAACAACGCCGCCGGGTTGGTTTGCCTGGCCCCCAGGAAAAACAGGGCGGCGCAACCCAGATTCAGTATCATCAGGACCTTTTGACTGGCGAAATGGCGATCCGCAATATTGCAGATGATAGGTGCCACAAGGCAACCCAACGCCATCGAGCTGAGGATCGCCGTTTTGTACATGCCTTCGATCCCCAGGTTCGTCAGATAAGCGGCCAGAGGCACCCACCAGACGGCAAACATAATATATTGCAGGAACATCATTGTGCTCAGGCGAACCCTTACGCTCATGGACATGCCGTTCATCTCATGACTCCTTTATCAAAGAATTGTGCTTAAGGTTTCTGCAAAATTGCAGCCTTAGCATACTTTGACAAGAAAAAAACGGTTTTTTTCTTGTTAAAGGTAAGGCGTTCTCTGACAAATAGTTGAGCGACTATTTAAGGAAATCAAAAAACGGATTTCCTTAAATAATATATGCCTAACCTGCAATTTTGCAGAACTCATAAGAAACTGTGCTCCGGCAAAGACCTTCGCCCTGACGAGGGTCTCATTCGGACGCTGTAAGATAATACCACAATTAGCGGCGCTGGCAGAAATCAGAAATAAGGCCAAATTTGAAATTCTTGAACATGCCTTGCATCGTTAGCCCGGCAGAATTCTCGCCGAGGCACCAGCAGAATATTGACGCCTTGTGCCGGGGTGGCTACTATTGCAAGAGATTCGTCCCGGGACTGGGTTCCCCCTCAGGGGGGTCCCCTACAGAGCAATACTCAGAATTAGGAGAACCGACAATGAAAACGCCTCTCTATGTGTTGACCATGTTTCTCGGAGTCGTGCTGGCCGTTCATCTGGCGATGAATGGCAAGGTGGGTAGCGTGCTGAACAACCCCCGTGTGGGCAATGGGCTTTTCTGGTGCATTGGTGCGGTAACCGCCGTCGTGATCGGGCTTACGGGCTGGAGGAGCGGTGCGTTGACCCCGCTGAAAGAGGTGAACCCGCTGCTGCTAACGGCGGGGATCCTGGGCGCCTGTCTGGTCTTTGCCATTGCCTGGCTTATTCCGCAAATCGGCGCGGGACCCGTCATGATTACGTTGCTGGCCGGTCAGGTCATTGGTGGAATGATCACGTCTCATTTTGGCTGGCTGGGCTCGCCGCTACAGCCTCTTACAATGATGAAGGTTGTGGGCGTCCTGATTATGGTTGGAGGTGTGGCTCTGGCAACCTTCTCGAAATGAAATGAGTTCTGCAAAATTGCAGGCTTAGGCATATATTATTTAAGGAAATCCGTTTTTTGATTTTCTTAAATAATTACTCAACTATGTGTTAGAGAATGGCTTACTGTTTAACAAGAAAAAATCAGAAAACCTTTTTTTCTTGTTAAAGTATGCCCAAGCCTGCAATTTTGCAAAAGCCTCTAAATGAAACACGATGGGAGCTATGCTGATGAAAAAGGTCAGACTGCCAAATACGGATGTCGAAGTCAGTACCCTGTGCATGGGCAGTGATTCGATCGGCAGCAAAATAGACCGGAAGACGTCGTTTGAGTTGCTGGACCTCTACCATGAAAAGGACGGCTCATTCATCGATACGGCGAATTTCTATGCGAGCTGGATTCCGGGATGCAAGGGCGGCGAAAGCGAGACCACTATCGGCCTCTGGATGAGGCAGCGCCGAAACCGCGATCAGATGGTGATAGCTTCGAAAATCGGGTTCGATTACCCAGGCTGTGACGGGGGTCTCAGCGCGGCTGAGATTGAGCGCGAGTGCGATAAAAGTCTCAAACGGCTGGGGATTGAGGCCCTGGGCCTGTACTACGCGCACCGTGATGATTTCGACACGCCCCTCGAGGAGACAATGGAAGCGTTTGATCGCTTGATCAGGGCAGGCAAGGTTCGCGCTATCGGGGCGAGTAATCTGAAGGTATGGCGCATAGCGGAAGCCAACGCGGTCAGTCAAGCCAACGGATGGGCCCGGTATTGCACGGTCGAGCAGAGACATACCTATTTGCGTCCCCGGCACGGAGCCGATTTCGGCCC
>CAZPJZ010000315.1:0-3974 GCA_964586995.1 uncultured Pirellulales bacterium
GACGGTGATACGCTAATAGCTGAGACATTTGCCGATAGCAATAGTCTCTTCACGGAGAACATCGACTTCCGCGGTAAGGCGATAACCCTTCGCAGCGGTGACATAAAGAATCCAGACGATCAGACGCTGTATCCCGAGCGTACGTTCATTTTGGGCTACTCGCGCAGCGCTTCTGCGGTGACGTTCGCCAGCAACGAAGGCGCCGGTTCGGTGCTGAAAGGCTTTACTATCTGTCTGGGTAACGCCGATTACGGTGGAGGCATCAGGTGTGACCAGGCCTCCCCGACGATCAGCGACTGTTATATCGTCAACAACTTCGCCAAGTACTACGGAGGCGGAATCGACTGCTATCGTGCGCAGCCTCGGATCTCAAATTGTGTCATCAGCGGCAACAGAGCCTATGGAAAGTCAGGCACGGGCGGCGGTATTAACTGCGAAGAAGGTTCTGCCAATATCGCCCATTGTAATATTAGCGATAATTTCGCCGGCAATGTGGGCGGCGGTATTGCCTGTTATAACGCGTCCCCGACTATCTTCAACTGCTTTATAACCAACAACTCTGCCATCTACAAGAGCGGCGGAATTGACTGCGAGGCATCATCACCTGTCATTACTAACTGTAGCATTGTTGTCGACGAGGATAACCTCTCGAAGGACGGCGGTATCTTTGCCTACCAGGGGTCCTCTCCAATCATTAAGAACTGCATTTTGTGGGGCAACGGAGACGACCTATACAACTGTTCGGCTACGTACTCGTGCATTGAGGGTAACGACAGAGGTATAGGCAACATTCACTCCAATCCGTTGTTTGTAACCGGTCCGCGCGGCGGCTATTATCTGAGCCAGACCTCCGCCGGGCAGCTCAGTGACAGTCCGTGTGTGGACGCCGGTGACCCTAACACTAATGCTCTTCTGCGGATACAGATACGCAGGTATACCACCAGGACCGACGGCGTCGTTGATACTAATGCTGTTGACATAGGTGCCCACTATTTGCCTGCTCCGGCAAAGCTCTTGCAGCTCACGGTTACGGTGGTCGATGCCAACGGCGTATCCGTTGAGCCGGAGCTTGCCAAGGGCTACGTTGACCCCAATAGTGGTACGTATAGACAGTACGAGGTAGTCCGGCTGAGGGCGTACCCGAATCCGGGCTATCGGATCAAAGCCTGGACCGGAACCGACGATGATTCTTCGGCCGAGCCCGACAAGACCGTTACCATGCTCACCGATGCTGAGGTGACCATTCAGTTCGAGGAAATCCCCTTATATCAGTTGCGAACCAGCGTCGTTGGCGAGCACGGAACAATTGCTCCATATCACAGAAGGGGCGAGCTCTACCCCGAGGGTACCGTGGTGACACTGACTGCCACGCCGGAGGTCTCCTACATCGTCGATAAGTGGAGTGGCACTGACGACGATACATCGTGGGCCACCACGAACACGGTGACCATGAATTCCGCCAAGGAAGTCACGGTTACGTTCCGGCAGCCGAAGAGTCTGCACGTGCCGGGCCAATATCGGACTATCCGTGGGGCGATGAATGCCGCCTACGGTCACGGTGACAAGATCATCGTGGCGGCCGGCACTTATCGTGAGGCTTCTCTTGATTTTGACGGCAAGGCAATCACCATCGCCAGTGAGCATCCGGACGACCCTTGCTGTGTCGCTGCTACGGTCATTGATTGCCAGCGAATGGGCCGTGCCTTTATCTTGCAGAAGGGCGAGGGGCCCGGTGCGGTGATTGATGGTTTCACAATAACAAATGGTTCGGCGGTCGCCGACCCTAACACGCCGGGGAACACCGGCGGCACCGGTGCTGACGGTGAGGACGGCCTGGGCGGAGCGATTGCCTGCTTCAACGGAAGCAGTCCCACCCTTTCCAATTTGGTCATCAGGAACTGCATTGCGCGTGGCCGCAATGGTGAGGATGGCAGTTTTGTCTTTGATCCTCCGCCGGCCCCGCCGGCTGCGCCCGATCCGCTCGATCCGCTCGATCCACTGCCGGATCCGCCCGAGATTGATCCGAATGACCCGAATACGTATGACCCCAATAACGTGGTTACCCCCGGTGATCCGAACTCACCTATAAACGGTATGGACGGCCAGCCCGGCGATGACGGCCTGCCCGGCCAGCCCGGTGCGGACGGAGCAGATGGTCAGCCCGGCTACAAAGGCGGTAAGGGTGGCAACGGCTATGGCGGGGCCTTGTACTTTGACGCCAACAGTACTCCTATCATTCTGCATTGCACAATTATCAATTGCCAGGCTATCGGCGGCGATGGCGGCTTCGGCGGACAAGGTCAGGACGGTCAGGACGGCCAGGACGGTCAAGACGGCCAACCGGGTCAGGACGGCCAGACCGGGCAGGATGGTTTCAATGACGGCGAACAGGGCGCAGGCGGCGCAGGCGGTGCGGGCGGTGCCGGCGGCAACGGCGGAAATGGCGGCGCCGGTGGACGAGGCGGCGATGGGGGCGACGGCGGCGAGGCTTTGGCCGGTGCTATCTACTTTGGGCCTAATTGTAAGCCCACAATAAAATACTGCCAGATTACCAACTGCTTTAGCAGGCAGGGTATGGGCAGCGCAGCAGGCGATGGTGGTGCCGGCGGCAACGCCGGTAATGCCGGTGCCGGCGCCGATGGCGGCGGAGGCGGCGACGGTGAGCCTGACGGCGGGGACGGCCAAGCTGGTCCGGACGGCAGCGGCGGAAATGGCGGCGCAGGCGGTGACGGCGGCAACATGGGCTATAATGGACAACGCTCTTGGGCAGGCGCCATATTCTACGGTGAGAACTGCCAGGTTAAGGTGTCCGACACCGTTATCAGTTACAACTCGACTGCCAGTATTGTTCCGTCATACCAGTATACCGGTGGCAATGGCGGCAATGGCGGCAACGGCGGCGATACGGGCGGCAGTGGCGGCGACGGCGGCTACGGCGGCGCGGGCGTGCCGTTCGGTACGGGCGGTGCCGGCGGGGCCGGCGGCCAGGATGGAGCCAACGGCGCGAACGGCGGGCCCGGCTTCTCCGATTCAAGCTTCACAAGCACTTTTGCAGGCGGTAACTACTACGACGTCAACTGCACCGTTGAGCTTACTGACTGCATCATTAGCTACAACTCTTCTGAGGCCGCTGACGGCGGCGGCGAAGATTACAAAGAAGGTTGCACAGTGTCGTTGACTCGCTGTGGATATATCGGCAACAGCAGCGGATATAACGGTGGTGCTGCGTGCTTCGACCAGTCGTGCTCGGTGAAGATCGACGGCTGCAATTTTGGCAATAACAGAGCCGGGCACGACGGTGGTGCGCTGTATTATTGGTACGATTGTTCGCTGGATATCAACAACAGTGTGTTCGCAAGCAACCTGGCGGCGCAGGGCCTGGGCGCCGGCGGCGCAATATACATCGAGCAAGGCGCCGCCGCGAACGTCAAACGCAGCAAATTCGTGAAGAACCAGGCCATATTCGGAGGCGCCCTATACTGGTATGGCCAGGACTCTGATATAGCGATTCTCGATAGTGTCGTTAATGACAATGTTGCCCAGCACGGTGGCGGCCTTTTCTTCAGCGGCGGCGCCCCCACGATCAGTGGCTGCGGTATTAGGGCTAATAGGGCCACCGGCCAGACAGTCTGGATTGCTCGGACGGCTGATTATTCGGACCAGTACGGCGGCGGAGCGGGAATATTCTGCTGGTCGTCTGACGCCTTGATTGAGAGCTGCTTCATAGTGGGTAATTGTGCTTCCGGCTCAGGCGGCGGCGTGTATTTTGGCGCGGAAAGCTCGCCGACCCTGCGAAACTGCCTGGTCAAAGAGAACTCGGCTGTACGGGATGGCGGCGGCATTGTCTCCTACTGGGGCGTGACGCCTACAATTTCCAACTGCACTATCGTCGACAACCGCGCTTACGATCCTGCAAGCCGAGAAAACGGAAGAGGCGGCGGCCTGTCCTGCTCCTATGAAAGCGCAACGAATCT
>CAZPJZ010000316.1:0-3962 GCA_964586995.1 uncultured Pirellulales bacterium
AGCACTGGCTGCAAGAGCAGGTTGTTTATATCCAGTGGCTCGCCCACGCCAGCGTAAAAATCTGGACCGATGATGCAGTCATCTATGTTGACCCTCGAAATCTG
Source organism: uncultured Pirellulales bacterium (assembly GCA_964586995.1). GTDB lineage: Bacteria > Planctomycetota > Phycisphaerae > Sedimentisphaerales > Anaerobacaceae > JAFNGF01. Next base: position 105 of record CAZPJZ010000316.1, read on the forward strand.
AGCATCTCGCCCCATGACGCTACGCTGGTGCTGGTCACGCACGGCCATAGTGACCACTATGTAGCCGCCGATATTGCCAGGGTCTCAGGCCCTGCGACCAAATTGATTGCGGCCGCCAGCGTCATTGCGACTCACGGCAGCGGACAGGCCATCGCTCCGGGCCAGAAAATCGAATTAGACGGTGTCACCGTGGTGGCTGTGCCGGCGTATAATACCAATAAGCCCAATCATCCCAAAAGCAACAACTGGGTCGGCTTTATCGTTGAATTGGCCGGCAAACGCATCTACGTCGCCGGCGATACCGACCTGATACCGGAGATGCAGACGCTCGGAAAGATTGACGTGGCCTTCCTTCCCGCCGGCGGCACGTACACGATGAACGCCACGGAGGCCGCTCAGGCCACCGCCATCATCGACCCGACACTGGCGATCCCATATCACTGGGGCACCAGCGTCGGCACACTCGCCGATGCAGAACTGTTCGTTCGCCTGGCTGCCTGCAACGCAAAGGTCATGTCGGTCGGCGAGACGCTAAGCTCGCAAGATTGGTCCAAAGATTTTTCACTGGCAGCGCACTGGAAACTGGATGAGGCGGCTGGAAATGTCGCCTATGGTAGCGCAGGCAACATAGACGGCACTCTCAGAGGCAATCCTATCTGGCAGCCCACCGGCGGCAAGATAGATGGCGCACTGCTGTTCGACGGCACCGATGATTACGTGAGCACACCCTTTGTATTGAACCCAGCAGAGCGAAGATTCAGCGTCTTTGCCTGGATAAAAGGCGGGATGCCAGGGCAGGTTATCATATCGCAAATCGGCGGCGCGAATTGGCTCTCCACCGATTCATCAGAAGGCAAACTCGTGACCAATTTATCGCCACCTGCCGGCCGCTTTCCGCCACAGCCGCTAACCTCACAGTCCGTAATCACCGACGGCGATTGGCACCGCGTGGGTTTTGTATGGAATGGTTCTCAACGAATCCTCTACGTTGATGACCTGGAAGAGGCTAAGGACACACAAACCAGTCTGGCAGGCTCACAAGAGGGTTTGTACATCGGTGCCGGCAAAAATCGTGAGGCAGACAGTTTTTGGGCCGGCCTAATAGACGATGTGCGAATCCACAACCGGGCAGTGATACCGTAAAGCGGATAGCGTACGGCGTAGAGCGCAGAGGCTGAATGCTCCAAGCTAAATGCTTTAGCTAATTTCCTCGTCGATCCAGGCGACAAGTTCTTTGACTTCGTCGAGGGTAATATCTCCCATGTGGGCGATGCGGAAGGTCAGCTCTTTCAGTTTGCCGTAGCCGTTGCCAAAAAGGGTATTGTGCTTCTGCTGGACGGCCTTTATCACATCAGCGACGTTGATGCCGCGAGTATTCTTGATAGTCGTAAGAGTATTGGAGGCGTATCTTTCTTCACAGAAAAGGGCGAATCTTTCTTTAGCCCAGCCTCTTACAAAATCGCCCATTATTCTGTGCCGCCGCCATACATTTTCCATGCCCTCTTTGAGCAGTTTTTCGCACTGATAGTGAAGGGCCATAATGTGAGGGATACTGGGCGTCGTGGGCGTCTGATTTTGCTCAGCCTTTTTGGCAAATTCCTGGAAGTCAAAGTAATAGCCTCGTCCGGGCACAGTCTTGCTTTTTTCCAGCGCCCTGTTGCTGACCGCCACCACCGCCAGACCTGGCGGAATGGCAAAGACCTTCTGCACGGAGGCTAATACGACGTCCCAGCCGAGCTCGTCGAATTTCAGGGGCAATCCTGCCATCCCGCTGACCGAGTCTACAAAGACCAGGACATCGGGATACTTTTCTTTCATCATCTTGCTTATGTCTTCCATCGGGTTGGTCAGGCCCGTGCTTGTTTCGTTATGAATAAGTGTGACGGCGGCGAATTTGCCGGCGGCAAGTTTCTGGTCGATCATCTCAGGCAGGGTCGGCTGACCCCACTCGACTTTCAGCACTTCAACATTTCTGCCGCAGCTTTTAACGACATCGGCCCATTTGTCGCTGAACGCGCCGCAGCAGGTGCACAAAACCGTCTCGTCGGGAGCCACGCAGTTGCGAATGGATGCTTCCCAGCCGCCGGAACCGGAGGATGTAAACAAGAAGACGTTCTGCTTGGTGAAAAGGACCTTTTTCAACATGTCGGTTGTTTCGCCGTGCAGTTGGGCATACTCCTTGCCGCGATGTCCCAGTGTGGGACGTGCAAGCTGCTGTAAAACGTCATCGTTGACCTTCACTGGCCCGGGGATAAACAATCTCGGCGGATCTCTCCAATCTGGCATGTTCGCATCTCCCACACAAAAACTATAGTTTCTGGATAGTTAAGCCCGTGTACATCTTCGGATAGAAATAAGTTGACTTAGGCGGCATTCGTTCGCCGGCGTCGGTAACCATCCTCAACTGCTGCATCTTTATCGGGTTCATAAAGAAAGCTACTTGTTTTTCTCCAGCCTGAATTTGGCTAATTGCGTCATCTATTGCTGCGGGGGTATCTTTCACATATTCAAGATTCTGGCCTTTTACCAGCTTCTGCAGGTCGATTCCCAGAAGTTTCTCCAGGATAAGTTTGTGCAGAATAGAGGCGTCGATCATCCTCCAGGCAGCGCTTTTATCCGGAGCGGCTGAGTCCATCGCCTCTTTGTTTTTAAGGACGGCTAGGTAGAAGCGGTTTTCGCCGGCATAGATACCAAATGCGGTTTCATTATTATCGTGCTTAGCCTTCATCATCGCCAGCATCTTTTGTCTTGCGCGAGTTTCGCCGCTGGCCGAACTAAATCGCAGCTCTGCAACTTCAAAGTCCTCTTTCAACTCGGCAATTAGCTGGTCAATGTCGAATTTCTCCAGATTGCCGACAAGGCGATGCGTAGCCAAGACCTTCAGTCCATCTTGGCAGGTGTTGGCAAATGCAAGCATCTGATACTTGGCCGCCGGATTATTGCTCTGTTTAGAGTAGTGGAGTCCAGTAGTATAACGATGATGGCCATCGGCGATGATGCAGGTTTTATCGCTCATCATTGCTGCTATCGCGTTTATGTCTCGTTTGGAGGTTATGGTGTAGACACGATGCCGTACGTTGTCATCGTTCACAAAGTCGATAATTGGCTCTCGGGCAGTAATCTTCTCTATGATTTTCTCGGCGATTTTCTGCGGGTCTTGGTAAAGCATAAAGACCAGGCCAAATCTGGCTTCGGTCGCCTTTTTCAGTTTCAGCCGGTCAGTCAACTGTTCATTAAGGATTTGCTCGTGTGGCCTGACACATCCCGGCGGGCCAAAATCCTCAAGCTTAGCCAGCGCAATAAAATTAAGCCGTTGAAATCTATTGCCCGCTAACTCAAAGTCCTGAACGTATGCGTAGATGGCTTCGGCCAAATCCTGATTCAGGGCACCTTGCTGCATCCACTCTCTAAGATACTCAGCCGCCCTTGTGTATTGATTGCTGCTGTCATTGTCGCCGGGCAGCGTTTTGCCCTTGGTTATCCGCACGATATTGTACTTGCTCCTGCCATAGAGTTGTTCTTGCTGGGCCGGGCTAATGACGTCAAAGGGCGGGGCGATACACTTACCCACATCGCCCACTACCGCTGGGTTGAATCTGAAGGCTTTGAACGGCCTAATCTCCATATCTGTGTCTTGCCTCTTCCATTCGACATTCTCACCGACCTTCACCATGGTTCCTTGCAGAATTTGGAACGCCAGATACTACTAAGACAGGTAAAGTTTGTCAAACCTGATTATCTCAAATGGCAAAAACGCAAAACACCCAATAACATAGCAGCTCCGACAAAATCTTTTCGCCATTTAGGCACAAAAACGGTATCCTATCTTCAGATGAAAGCCGGCACGATACCAATGAT
>CAZPJZ010000317.1:0-3948 GCA_964586995.1 uncultured Pirellulales bacterium
AAAACCACCCAGGTCTTTTGCGAACTGAGGCGATGTGACTTCGACGGTGTGTGACTGAGTCAGCGTGTACGGGATGCCCGCCTGCCTGAGATTGTTGCAGACGCTGATTTTGCCGCAGAAGGAATCGCGCCTGTCGGCTACGCTCATTCTGGCCGGCACGTCCGGCTCGGCCTGAATGAGAATAGGCACGTCGAGGCCGGAGCGTTTGATTGTCTCGGCCACGCCCTTTTCATCGCCGAAGTTGGGCAGCGTGACGATGATGCCGTCGATTTTGTCCGCCTTCGAGGCAAACAGGGCCGCGCATTTCTTGGCATCCTCGTATGTCTCAACGGCCCCATACTTCGTGGCCGTCATCGGCAGAGCAACGGCCTCGTAGCCGCTTTTTTTGAGCACATCGAGGATGGCTTTGCGTCCCTCTTTGGCCAGCACGTCCGGGAAGAATCCGCGATTGCCGACGATGACTGCAAATGTTACCTTTGCCATATCCATTCTCCTCTATTTCTTGGTTCCCGCAGGGCGGGGTCCCTGACCGTAATAAGCGTCTATTCCGTGTTTTCGCAGATAGTGCTTGTCCAGCAGGGCCTGTGAGATGGCGCCCTGTCGCGGATTGATCTGGAGCGTTCCCATCGCCATCTGGGCGACCTGCTCCAGCACGACGGCGTTCTCGACCGAGCCAGCGGGGTCCCTGCCCCACGTGAACGGGCCGTGATTGGCCACCAGCACCGCGGGCACGTGCAGCGGGTCGAGGTTCTCGAATCGCCGAACGATGACCCGGCCCGTATTTCGCTCGTAGTCCTGCCGAATCTCATCGGCCGTCATCACATCCGTCACGGGGACCGGACCATAGAAATGGTCCGCGTGCGTCGTGCCGAAGCAGGGAATCTCCTTGCAGCTCTGCGCCCACATGGTGGCGTAGCGCGAATGTGTGTGACAGATGCCGCCGACGGCGCGGAAGTTTCTGTAAAGCTCCAAATGAGTGGGCGCATCCGAGGAAGGGTTGAGCGTCCCTTCGATCACTTTTCCATCCAGGTCAAGCAATACGATTCTGTCCGGCGTAAGCTCGTCATAGGCGACGCCGCTGGGCTTTATGGCCACCACGCCTGCCGCATGGTCGATGCCGCTGACGTTGCCCCAGGTGAACACGACCAAACCGTGGCGCTGCAGGTCAAGATTGGCCTGACATACTTTCTGTCGAAGTTCTTCATACATAGTCTACATACGAGCTACGACATCGTCCTTGATATTCAGCAGGTCCTTCATCACGTTGGCAAGCTTGCCCGACCACTCTTTAGTACCGAACGCATCGTGCAACTGCTTGTAAAGGGCGTATAGCTGCTGATAAACCTGATGGTTTTTAGCTACGGGCCGGTACGTGACATCTTTTGTTCCACACATGGCGGCCTGGGCGTAGGTGAAATTATCGTACCCGCCCGCTTGTTTGCCCGCAACTACCGCGCCGGCGATGCACGCCCCCAGGGCACAACTCTGGGCGGACCGGGATATTTTCATCTCCCGCCCCGTGACATCGGCATAGATTTGCATAAGCAGAGGATTCTTCTCGGCTATCCCGCCGCAGTTGATGACCTCGGAAACCCTCACGCTGTATGCTTCAAAGCGATTGATAATCGTAAGGGCACCGAAGGCGGTGGCCTCGATAAGCGCCCGATAGATCTCTTCGGGCCTGGTGTGCAAGGTCTGACCTAAAAGCAGGCCGGTCAGACGCTGGTCAACCAGGATGGTCCTGTTGCCGTTGTTCCAATCCAGAGCAAGCAGGCCCGATTGACCGGGCGCCAGCTTGCCGGCCTTTTCGGTAAGGGCTTCGTGTGAGCCGGCCAATTTGCCGCCCGGCTGGATGTAGTTGACGAACCAGTTGAAGATGTCCCCTACTGCGGATTGGCCCGCCTCCAGGCCCCAAAAGCCCGGCAGAATGGAGCCATCCACGATGCCGCATATCCCGGGGATATCGGCCAGCTTCTGGCCAGATGGGGCGACAAGCATATCGCAGGTGCTTGTGCCGATTATCTTGACCAATTTGCCGGGAGCGATGCCCGAGCCGACCCCACCCAGGTGGGCATCGAAGGCGCCCATGGCCACCGGGATCCCGGCGGGTAGGCCCAGCTTCTTGGCCCAGGCCTGGGTAAGCCGTCCGGCTGCAACGTCCACGGCATAAGTCTTCTCGCTGAGCGTCGCGCGCAGCTTACCTAATTTGGGATCGAGCTTGGAAAGGAATTCGGCGTCCGGATATCCGCCCCAACTGTCACTGAACATCGCCTTGTGTCCGGCAGCGCAGCGGCATCTTCGCAGCTTGTCCGGCGCATCCGTACCGGTCAGAACGGCAGGCATCCAATCGGCGTGCTCTACCCACGTGTGGGCGACGTCGAAAACCTCCGGATCGACCCGCAGACAGTGAAGAATCTTGCTGAAGAACCATTCGGACGAATACGTCTGGCCGCACTTACTGAGATATTCCGGGCGCTCCTTCTCGGCTAATTCTGTGATCTGGGCGGCCTCAGCGTGACCGGTGTGGTCTTTCCACAGCCAGGCGTGCGCGTTCGGATTGTCCCTGAACTGGCCCAGCAAAGCCAGCGGCGTGCCGTTCTTGTCAACCGGCAGCGGAGTCGAGCCGGTCGTGTCAACACCGATGCCGATAACGGCACCGGCATCAAAACGCTTGTCGGCGGCCTTGGCCTGCCGTATCGCCGCCTTGATGCTGACCTCGGTGCCCTTCAGGTAATCAGCCGGATTCTGCCTGGCCAGATTGTGGTCGGCGGGATCCAGAACGATGCCGGCCTCGCCCGTCTCATAGTCGTATATCGCCGTACCCAGCTCATCGCCATTGGCAACATCAACTATCAAACACCTTACGGAGTTCGTCCCGTAGTCCAAGCCAACCGTATAAGCCATGATTCCTTCCCCGTACAATTACTGCCCGCGTGAGTAACTGGAGCACCCGTTCTTACAGCGAATGCTATCCATTGAAGTACAGATACGCAGCAAGGATTACGGCCAGCACTGCTGCAGAGGCCACAACGTCGCGCCAGTCCCAACTGCCTCGCGACTGGCGGCGATGGTCCTCGCTAAGCGTGCCGTATGTCAGGCCGCTAATCCGCTCGTAGGACGGCGCAGACGTCCACAAGCTAACTGCCGTCATCACAATCACACAGACGATGAAGATGAGGACGCTGTAGTACTGGAAGTAGATGTTGCTAACGATCCAGAGCAGCGAGCCCTGCCGGTACTGAAACCCTTCAATCAGCTTGACAGGCGTATCAACAACCAAACGAAAGACGCCCAACAGAAAGCCGACAACCAGTGCAGCCAAGCATCCCTTACCATTCAATCGTTTGCTGAATATGCCTAAGAAGAAGACCACAAAGATCGGCGGCGCCAGATATCCCTGCACGCTCTGCAGATAATGGTACAGGCCCCGTGCCCCCTGAATCACAGGCACCCAAAGCAGACCAATAAGCACCATAACGGTCGTAGCGATGCGACCCATCCACACGAGCTCGTGCTGGGATACGCGGGGCCGCAGCTTCGAGTAGAAGTCCATAGTAAACAACGTGGAGGATGCATTGAACACGCTGGATAGAGAGCTCATCAGGGCTGCCAACAATCCAGCCACCACAAGGCCTCGCACACCCGGCGGCAAAATGTGCTTGACCAGCAGCGGGAAAGCCGCCTGGCATTTCTCATTGTCGAGCACGCCGGCCGTGTACAAGGCTTCGCGCAGCTCGCCGATCCTGCCGCTCTTGGCCAGCGCGAAGCAGATCATACCGGGAATGATGAATATGAACACCGGCGACAGCTTCAGAAAGGCCGCCCATATACTGCCCCGCCGCGCCTCACGCTCGTTCGGCGCGCCCAGCGCACGCTGCACGATATACTGGTCGGTGCACCAATACCACAGCCCGATGATAGGAGCACAGAAAAGCATCCCGAGCCAGG
>CAZPJZ010000318.1:0-3947 GCA_964586995.1 uncultured Pirellulales bacterium
TGTACCTGCTGCATACTGCTGCCGCTGTGTTTTACCTGCCCACTACTGAACAAGAACGGCCCAGTGTCCCTGTGCCGGGCACCGCAACTTCAATTTGCTCCCTTCCTGCACGGCCTGGGCGTCTTTCCACTGGCACTTCATAATGTCCAGCCAGCGAACCTTGACTGGCCCTTCGGCTCCGCTCAGGGCAGGCTTTTTGGCTGCGCTGGCGTCGAGCGTGACTTCGCCGCCGTCGGGGAAATAAACGGCGTACTCTTTGCCGGGGTTCGCCAGGCAATAGGCTTCGTTTGGCGACCGTTCGCTGAGCAAGTCGTTATGGGGCTCGCAGACAAACACATTCATCGCGTCGGTCAGCATCCGCAGGCTCTTGATGCCCGCCTTTGCTTCGGGGCCCAGTCCAAGCCCGGAGTCAGGGCGGTGGAACCGGGCTGACGCGGCCCCGCCGATAATATGCCGCCACACACGCTCCATCCCGTCTCGGCTCGTGCCGTATCGCCCCGTGTCTGCCCCGTAGGTCTTGACGGTGTTGATCGGGCGCGGCCGCTTCGCCAGATAATTGCGGACCCACTGGAAATTGTCCCAATGCGTTTGGCCCTTCTGGTGGTTGTTCTGCGACACATCCACGAAATCGTAGCGATCCGGGTGGTCAAAAGTCCGGCGATGCTGTTCGGCCTTGAGGTCCCACGCATCCCACATCTCCGTCACGTACACCTTCTTGCCCGCCTCGGCCCCGCGACGGCGGATATGCTCGGCCCAGTAGGCCCCCCACGCCTCGTCGCCGGAGGTCTCGTTGTCCATGCAGTAGAGCACGTGGTCGTACTTTAGCGAGTGCGACAACATTTTGTCCACGAAGCGCTGCTGGTATTTGAACACGACCGTGTTATTGCGCTGCTTGGGTGTTGTGAAGAAGAACGGCTGCTTGTTGGCGCCCGGATGGTCCGGGTAATCCTCCACAAATCCCGACTGCTCGTAGGTGTAGTTGACGTTGTTCTTGGGGTTGTAAGGGTGTGGCGGCCAGTTCCTGGTCGAGTAGTCGAACCGGTCCCACACCTCGATTTGCACGATGATGTCGCGCTGGGCTGTCCAGCGCAGCATATTCTCGAACCGCTGCCAATACTGCTCGTTCCACTGCTCCAGGTCGTACTTTCCGTCCGGCCGCAGCTTGAATGGATACACCTCGAAGCCATGGTCCTTGCGGTCGCTCATCGTGTTGCGGATGTAATTGGCCCCCACGGCAGCCATCTCATCCAGGTGCTCCTGCAAATCCGGAATCTGAAAGAGGTTGTCATCCTTGCTGCCGCCCAAAAGGAGCACCGGCTTGCCGTTATACTGCCAATATGCGGGGTTTGCCTTGTAGATATCGATCCCGCCCTGCGAACGCGCCGCGACTGAAGCGCTTACGCTCACGGATGAATGTACCAGAAGTACTGCCATGAACCATCTAAACATGTGCTGAATGTTAGGCATAATCCGCCCTTTCAGAAAAAAAACAACAAGAGCCTTACGCTTTCGATTGCACGATTATAAATCCAAACCGGCGGAGCATCAATTGGAAATGCTTTGCGCTCGACGCGTGAGATGGACTTTGTCCTTGATTTCAGCGGTCCAATTTGATAAAATGCAGTGGTCGAAAATAGGGCGCGGCAGGAAGGTACGGATGAATCCTTGGCTTGAAACTTTGGGCGTTATTCTGTTATGCCTTTGCGGCATTGGGCTTGGCAGACTCTTCTCAAGTTTTCCAAAACATTACTGGCTACTGGGCTACGTTCTATCTGCGGCGCTGGTAGCTGTTTTACTGGCGGCCAAGCACAGCAGTTCGTTACAACTCCTACCGGCCTTATCCTGGATTGCCGCCAGCCGGGCGAAATTCGTGATTCTGGCGCTGGCGGTTACCACCGGATTGACCAGTCCGCTATCGCGCCTGCCGCGCAAGTCTGAGAAGCTGCTGACTTGCATCGTGATGGCGGTGGTCGTGAGCTGGTTTTCAGTCCTGCCTTTTCTGACGCCTGCTTTGATTAAGGGTCGTCTGGCAAATCTTTCCACAAGGCTTGATTCGGACGGCGTCTGTCTGCAAGGGACAAGCTATACCTGCGGTCCTGCTGCCGCCGTAACGGCCCTTAACAAATTGGGGCTGCACGCCAGTGAAGGCGAAATAGCGATCCTTGCCCACTGCAGTCCGGTGAGCGGGACGCTTCCAGCCTGTCTTAGTGCGGCTCTTCGCGACCGCTACGCCGGCCAGGGTCTTAAATGCCGGTACGACTACTTTGACTCCATCGCCCAGCTTAAAAAAGCAGGCATTACCCTGGCTGTAGTAAAGGACGCATTTCTGCTGGACCACTGCGTCACTGTGCTTGAAGTTTCTGACCAAGCTGTTACCATCGCCGACCCTACGGTAGGACTGAGGTCCCTACCGCATAGGCAATTCGAGAAGGTCTGGCGTTTCTCCGGCATAATCCTCAATCGCGACGGCTAAGAACCACAAATACCGCAAATTCGCCTCTGACCGGCACATCAATGATGCCTGCCCGGCACCTGCCTCGGATAACAGGCTTGCCAAATAAGTCTTGCGGGTCCATAAGGTGAAAACTTTCGCCGTCGGCCAAAAAAGGCTCGGCCTTGACCTCCACTTTGTCGGCCTTGTCCCAATTGTAGGTCACCAGATGTGCGCGGTTGGGATCGAACCGATTGGGCAAGAGAACACTTTTTGTCCCTGCCGGGCGTTTTTCGCCCTTTTTGATAACCAGATTACCGCTCTGCACGACCTGCTTATAGCTGGTAATATCCAGTCCGCCGTTGACTATTATGTTATTGCGGACTTCGCAGCTCTCGTTGTACGGGGCGTTGTAACCGATTCTCATGCCCACGTCATAGAGATAGTTGCTGAATACTCGGATATTGCGGCTCGGTCTTCCACCGCCAACGAGAAATGGGCCTTTGCCGTAGCAGATATTCTGCTCGATTAGGAAGTTATCCACGTAAGCATGCTTGGAGCCGTATGCGTGCATCGTGTACGTGCCGTCGTACAGGCAGCTCATGATGCAATTAGCGATTGTCTTAACGCCGTCTTCGTTCTGCGTGTAGATGCAATGCCCGTGCCCGCGATCTGTGCCCAGCCAGCCGTTGTCGTAAATTATGCAGCCGTAAATCTCCGGATCGATTTCACCCTTCCAGCAACTGATGCCCTGATTGCAGTTGTGGATGATCAGATTTATGTACTTGCAGTTTTTGCCTCCGTGCGTATGTAAGCCGCCCCACGGCCGTTTCAGGTCCGCCGGGCTTGAGCCGGGACTGACGGGCTTTTCCGGCCTGGGCTCGGAAACAAATATCTCCAGGTCGCGAATCCAGACGTGAGCAGAGGGACTTTGCATCGACAGTCCGCCGTCGATTCTGGCGCGGCTTCCGGGCGCAGGCCGAATATGGATGGGTGCCCCTTCTGCACCAGCCAGGCGGATTTCATAAAGCTCGTTGGGCCGCCGCTTGTATGTGCCTTCGAGCAGAAGAATTGTGTCCCCGGCTGCAACTTTCTGCCTGCCGTCTAACGCCGAGGCAATATCCCAGGGCGCATCTTTTGTGCCGATGTTCTTTGCTTTGCCGTCAGGGCCGATGTACCATTGCGTCGCTGAGCAAATCTGAAAACATCCCCATAGCAACAAGGCAATCAGAACTGTCGAATATCGCATTGTACAAACCTCGATTCTATTCTATGCGCTTCCTGTAAAGTCGCGTCTGCAGAGCACTTTTCCAGGCGGTCCAGTTGGAATCGCTCACTTCACCAGTAATGGCAGATTCAACCTGGTTTAGCTTGGCGTCCAAATCGTCAATATAATAGACCATAAAGGCCTCGGGCGTGGCCGGCAGCTTGGGCGAGCCGAACTCGTATTCGCCGTGATGCGACAGAACAATGTGTCCGAGAGCATCCAAAATCTGCCTGTCAATCGGTGTGCCCT
>CAZPJZ010000319.1:0-3875 GCA_964586995.1 uncultured Pirellulales bacterium
GTGCTTGTTGAATATCCACCAGAGCCCAAGCGTTCCGTCGCCGCGCAGATATAGTTGCCCACCTCCGATGCCGCCGACCGGCATTCCGATGGTTTCGAGTTCTTTGCCGCTATAGGTTTCCCGCTGGCCCCGCTCAAAAAGCTGTCGTACGACATCTGCCGATAGAGCCTTGTCGGCGGGAATCAAGTGACCCGCCTGCGTCTTAGCATTATTTATGGACGACACGGGGAAAAAGCTATAAATCAATAACGCGACTATCATCATCCGTAATCTTCTCATTTGTTATACCTCACTCTTGCAGTCCGATAGCCAGTAAAGTCGGCTCGACGATGTGCAAATTGTTCAAGAGCGGTTCGGTGTATTTGATGTCCCCGAACTCGGCCTCGCCAAAATGATGCTGCTTACCCACGTGGTTATTCCAGTCCACTCCCTCGGTCAGAAAACCATACGGGCCATGATGGTGCTTCGCTATCGCCCGCAAGATAGTCAGCCCATCGAGCAGGTACAACTTGTTGCCGGTATCCTGATAAGCCTCGATGTAAGCCAATGCGGCCTCGGCGTTCTCCCACAGATAAGCCGTGTCCCAGCTTTTTTCCATAAAAAGCAGTCCCTTGGTAGCACAGCCGTTTCTATCTTCGGTCATCTTGAACTGATCCAGACCGCCCAGGCATTTGTCGTAAGCGAAACGGCGGATGCTTCCATCGCCCAACAAATCAGCCGCCTGCCGCAGGACACGAAACGCCACCGCATAGGAAACGTTCTCGTGCTCATCGTAAGTATCGTGATTGATGCTGCCGAAAAGCCCGCCCAGCTCCATGAATCGGTTTACCTTCCGGCGGATAGTTTCCGTGTAATCAGCCAGGCCACGCTGCGTCAGTGCGGAAAACAGTTGTATGATGAATAGTCCGTCTCCACTCTTTTCAAACAGAATGTCCTGGTCACCATAAGGGTTTTTCGGATGGTGCTCGCCTGTTGGCTTACAGCGTCGTGGATACCAGCCGTTAGAGGTCGCCTCGACGTTGGAGCTTATCCACCGTGCAGTTTTGACGGCAACGTCGCACATCTTTTGCCTTCTTTGACCATCCAAATGGTCGCTGAAAATCAGTAACTGGTACGCAATCTTGGCCATGGAGCCGGGGCAGAACCAGTCGTTTTTGTGCAGGTAGTTAAGGCGGAAACTGTCGCTAGCCGTGTCACGGTATCCAGTAATGAAACCTGTTTCGTAGTCAATAAACCCATCCTCCAGAACGTGATCCAGCAGCAAAATAGCTTTGTCCGGCAGACAGGGGTCCCGGATATGTTTGCCGAACAGGTACAGCTCGTACGCGCCGCCGACTGCATTTGCCGCCCAGCCGGGCCCTTCAAGGTTGCCAAAATCATGCCAGGCCATCACGTTGCCGTGGTCGTCCACAAAGCTCGATTTGCAGCAAAGATGTCCCTTGTACTCGATTAGTGTCCGCTCAACCGCAAACCGCACTGAATCGCGCGCTGAATCAAGGATTGTATAGGACGGATTCTCCGGTAAATAGAATCCGGATGTGACATCCTCCAGCAGCAGAAAGTCAAGCCCAAACATATAGCTTTTTATAGCTTTTTCGTTTGCACCGACAATCTCCGCCGTCAGTTTGTGCTCACCTTCGGTCAGCTCAAGAACTCCCATATCGAGAGCGCCCGTTGCCACCACGCCGTTATTGTAAAGGTCTATTGGGCGGCCAAGTTTCTTGCCGTCCAGATACAGTTGGACGATGCTGTAGTCAGCCGCCTTTGTCAGTTGCATCTTCAGCCTGTAAACGCCGGTTTTTTTCACGGGAACAGATAAATCAAGTTTGTCGCCAGGCTTGGCATTGATCCACCACAGATGTGCCTCGCCGCTCCAATCAGGGCCAAATCCGGACATATCCTGGAGCTGTGGGTCGCCGCCTGTCTTGGCCAGAATCTTCATCTGCTCGCCTTCCAGAGCACCCTTGACTTTGAAGACCTCGATCTCGCCCCAGTAACCTTTGCGCTGCTCGACCGTCACAGGCTCGTATGGGTCGGTTTGGCCGGCAGCCTGATACCAGTATACTGTGGCGGCGTAAAGCGTAGGCCTGCTGTTGGGATAGTACTTCTCAATCGCAGCCTCGAAGGAGGCTTGGAACGGTACATTATCGGTGATGTGCCAGCGGTTCACCGAAACGTGCCCGCGGTTGTTCATGCTTATTGTCTGGTTGTGGTAACAGTTCTCAAACAGCGTGGGGTCACACCAGGCGTAGCCGAAGTAGTCTTCCGAGCCGGTGCCGATTGTGGAGGGGAATTTTTCGCCATCGACGAAGAATTTCTCATCGCCTTCGCCCCACCATCCGCCTCGGGGGTTCCATACGTGCAGCATCACGCCGCAAAAACGCCCCCGACCTTCCGTCTTAAGCATCGTCCAGTCAATTGCCCTGCGCTCGGGCTCGTCGGGTAAGAATGCGTCACGGTGCCACTTGGCATGGAATCTGCCGAGCTTCTCAATTGGCTTTGTAACAGGGGCGTGCGTGACAGCAAAGGTGACGGTGCGCTGCTGCTGGCCGTCATTAGTCAATTTGATAATAGCACCTTTTTCAAACGGCATGTACCAGTAGCAATAGAATCCCTCATCGGTCATGCCCAGAGGCAGAGACCTGTATTTATTCACGCCGGGCGCTGTGCCAAAAAAGTCTCCCAAAGGCGCCCAAACACTGGCCTCAGACTGGCCGTCCCAATGAATATGCAAGACCAGTTCTCTAAGCACGTCGTAGTCTGCCGGAGATCCGGACAAATCCATGCTCACGTTTATCGCGGTAATTGCTCTTGTGCCCTGCATTTGAGCAATCGTGACGGTATCGCCCGGACCAACCATAGCGCTGTTCTCGATGGTGACCTGGCCGGTACGTTCACCAGCCGGGTCAGCCCCACAGTTAGTAAGCATCTTGTTGGCTTTATCGAGCGCTCTCGATTCAGCACCGGAAAGCTGACGCTTAAACGCTGGCAGAACCGTTCCCTTGGGGTAAGTGGTGTATGTAAAATGGTAATAGGCTCCCCAGTCCCCCTCGGCGGTGATCTTGCAGGACTTCTGGAACGGGATGGGCACGTAGCAGTTCCTGCCCCGTGCGGTCGTATGTACTAGCGCCGGACGGGTAAAGGGCTCATTCTTGCAGTTGAAGTAGCCGTCGAACGGTAAATCCACGGCCGGTTCTTCGCTGCCGTCCAGATAGATTTTGACGTGGCCCTGGTTGGCCAATGCCGACCAGATACGCCAGATTACTGCGGGCCCTTCAATCTCGGCAAAAACCAGCTTATCACCTTCTCTGCGGATGATACCGTTACCATCGCCGTTTGCCGCCCAATCAATATATTTGCCTGACGCCTGGTCAGACATGCTCTTGCGGTCGTAGCTCGACCATTGGGCGCATTTTTCACCGGCAGCCGGCAGAACGGCCAAGCACTCCAGATCCGTGAGCCGGTTGACCAGGTCAACGTATGTCAGCCTCTCGCCGCTGCCAGCTTGTACGTCCGGCAAAAGTCGTACGCCTGCTATCGAACCGAAGAAACACACACAAACTGCCATCCCCAAGATTGTCGCCCTGAATCTGCCCATGTCTGACTCCCTTTCACCGCAAGGTTAAGCCCAAAAATGTAACGAACAAAAACACGTCCACGAAACGCCACATTCTAATAAAAAAGGCCCGCCCTTGCCAATGTCTTTAATCAAAAACAAAATACATCAGCAAAGAAGAGCCTCTGCACGTTGCCTGATGGCCGCGAAGAACCGAGGACCGAGCATCCGGAATCGCCGGCCAAAGCACTATTGGCTTATCTTAGGGTACTTCACGGTACAGCCATAAGGCTTAGTCTTTGGGGTGGTGACCGGTCTG
>CAZPJZ010000320.1:0-3870 GCA_964586995.1 uncultured Pirellulales bacterium
TGCCGCCCGCCCCACAGCCAAGATGAAGTAATGTTTTTACTCCGATTCGGGAATTTTCGTTGATTAACCTTGCAAGGTATTCTGTCTCTTCTACGCATTCCTCGGGAGAAGCGATAATTGATTCTGTCCAAGCAAGTTCACTGTATGCGAGCCATTTCATCTTTATTATTTTTTGTGCTTACAAAAAGATTTTTTGCAGTTCCTGGGAGAATACCGATATGTCTGCTGATTTCTCGTGGAAGTTTCATATTGCTATTACTTCATCTTTTACTATGTGTAAGCGTATAATATGGGGAATTTCTTTTTCGTCAAAGTGGCATTTTACCGCATCTTTGATATTTTCTTTTAACTCGTCTAA
This sequence comes from uncultured Pirellulales bacterium, assembly GCA_964586995.1. Classification (GTDB taxonomy): domain Bacteria; phylum Planctomycetota; class Phycisphaerae; order Sedimentisphaerales; family Anaerobacaceae; genus JAFNGF01. Next base: position 359 of record CAZPJZ010000320.1, read on the forward strand.
TGTTTCACCCTCGGTATAAATAGAGTAACCGAGAGATTTCGCGGTGTAGCCACCTTCATCAGAATTTCCAACGATAAATATAATTTCACTCATAGGTTTTAATCTCTACTAAAACCGGCTGTGGCACAGCCCATACCTTTGCCCAGACGGGCAGGTTCTTTTATTTTTCTATTATATAAACCTTCCTGCCTGCTTGTCAAATCTTTTATTGACCATACCCGATGCTGTTCTTAATATACTGCGCGAAACGAGTTCGTATGCAGATAACAAAAAGGATTCCTAAGCTAAAGGCCAGGCCGGTTGATGGCCATAAGGGGGATTTCGGCAAGGTCTGCATCGTCGCCGGCAGCGTCGGCATGAGCGGAGCGGCTGCCTTGGCGGGCCGAGCGGCTCTGCGCGCGGGGGCGGGACTGGTGCGAGTGGCCACAGCTAAAAGTGCCCTGCCGATCGTGGCCTCAATTGAGCCATCTTACACAACTATACCACTGGCTGAAGACAGCAGCGGCCGAATCGCAGCGAACGCCGTCAACGCAATTCTTGACGCAGCCAGTGATAATGACGCGATGGCCTTCGGCCCGGGCGTTGGTGTCACCGCCTCCCTTCGGCTGATTGTGCAGACGCTGATCGAGCAGGATGGGTTGCGTTTGGTTATCGACGGCGACGGGCTGAATAACCTGAGCAAGCTGAAGAACTGGCCTGCCAAGTTAAGGGCGGCAGTCACCCTGACTCCTCATCCGGGCGAAATGAAGAGGTTATGGTCCGGCTTGTTTAGACAAGACATGCCGCCTGATCGCGAAGAACAGGCGGCGAAATTAGCCCAGCACAGCAAGACCGTCGTAGTCCTGAAAGGGGCCGGGACAGTCGTTACAGATGGGCAAAGACTCTACGTCAACAAGACCGGCAACCCCGGCATGGCAACGGCTGGCTCAGGCGATGTTCTGACCGGCGTTATAACGGCGCTTATGGGTCAGGGCATGAGCAATTTTGACGCCGCCGTTCTGGGCGTTTACGTGCACGGCCTGGCCGGTGACATCGCCGCGAGAAAACTCGGTCAGGTCAGCCTGATAGCCACAGATATCATAGACTCATTAGGTGAGGCCTTTGTCAAAAGTCACAAGCACTCTGGAAAGGATTGACCATGGGACAGGAGGCAAAAGAGTTCTTCGAGAAGTTCAAGAGCGATGTGGGCAAGATGAAACAGCATATTCCGGTTGTGACGGACACGCTCGAGATGCTGCTGGGCGGTTAGACGACAGGATTTTGACAGGCAATGTGGAATTGAGGAGTTCACAAATGGAATTAAGTGGCTTGGACATCGGGATATTAGTGATATTTTTCGTTTGCGTGATTACCGTGGGCCTGTTCAAGAGCCGCAAAGAAAAAACCAGCGAGGATTATTTTCTGGCAGGTCGGGGCCTAAAATGGTGGTTGATAGGATTTTCGCTAATCGCGGCGAACATCTCGGCCGAGCAGTTTGTTGGAATGTCGGGCCAGGCGGCTAAAAGCTCGATTGGCTTGGCGGTGGCAAGCTATGAATGGATCGCTGCGATAACACTGGTTGTTGTGGCGTTTTTCTTCCTGCCTAAGTTTCTCAAGAGTGGGATTTTCACGATACCCGAGTACCTGGAGTACCGTTTTAATCACACGTCCCGACTGGTGATGTCACTGTTGATGGTGATTATCTACCTGGGAGTAACGATCCCCACGGTAATCTTTCTCGGGGCCAAGGCGTTGAGTCCGTTATTTAGAGAGGACGTGCTGGGAATACCGATCAACATCACAACGCTCTCGTGGTTTGTTGGTATTCTTGCCGGCGTATATGTTGCAGCCGGAGGTCTGAAGGCATGTGCCTGGGCAGACCTGATCCAGGGTTCAGCGTTGATACTGGGCGGCGCAGTGGTAATGGTGCTGGCTTTTATGGCATTGGACGACCCGAGCAAGTTCGAGGGAATTGATGCAGCAGCGGTGAACGCATCGCTGGGCGTTGGTGGCGGTGCAACGTTCGGTGAGAAGTTCGCCGCGCTCAAAGCAGCCAATATGCACATGGTATTGCCGCGGGCCAGCGACTTTTTGCCGTGGACGGCATTGCTGTTAGGGATTTGGATTCCGAACTTCTATTACTGGGGCTTGAATCAATATATTATGCAGAGAACTCTGGGAGCTCGCTCTTTGCGTGAGGGGCAAAAAGGTGTGGTGTTTGCGGCTCTATTGAAGCTCATCATTCCTTTCATCGTGTGCATTCCAGGGATTATTGCGTTCACATTATACGGGGCAAAGATGCAGGAAAACGCGATGAACCTGGATTCTCTGAACAAGCCTGTATTAAAGGCATTTGATCAAGTCAAGACGGCACCGGCCCAAGCCAATATGGTTTTTCCATTCAACAGCGACTTTGCGCGGCTTCAGTCTCAGCTTGCTGCGGAGCTGCTTTCATTCAATGCAGCAGTACTGGGTAAGGCTGTCCCGCCGGGCGAAGACCTCAGCGAAGTCAACGCTGGATTACTCAAAGACATGGGCGAGAGGCGCCCCCCTGTTAAGGTCCAGCAGGAGCTGGTGGGCTATGACTATGATGGAGCATTTCCGTTTCTGATTCGGTATCTGACGCCGGCCGGGCTGCGGGGATTTGTATTGGCCGCGTTGATGGGAGCAGTGATTAGCTCTCTGGCATCGATGTTGAACGCAGCGTCCACGATCTTCACCATGGATATTTACCGGGAGTGGTTCAATAAAAATGCGGCACAGAAAGTGCTCGTGTGGGTGGGTCGCTCCTGCGTTCCGATAGGCGTGCTCATCGGCTGTCTCATCGCGCCGGTGCTGGCAAACCCGAGATTCAAGGGCGCTTTCGCCTTCATTCAAGAGTTTCAGGGATTCGTATCGCCAGGCGTGCTGACGATCTTCTTGTTCGGATTGTTTCTGAAACGGACCCCACGCTGTTGCGGAGTTCTGGGACTGATTCTTAGCCCGATTATCTACGGGATTTTGTTCTTCGGCTGGGGCGACATGGCGTTTCTTAATCGTATGGCAATCACGGTCGGCGCTATTGCGGCCATCCTGCTATTAGTGACATTATTCAAGCCGATGAGGGAACGAATCACGCTGCCGGAGCAGACGAGGATTGAGCTCGTCTGGTCTAAGGGTTCGGTGTACTTCGGCATGTTTGTGGTACTTCTGACCGTAGCACTTTACATATTATTCTGGTAGGAGATGGGAGCAGCCCAATGGAGCTGACGGCCGAAGGAAACGACGCCTTGGATAAAATCCTCGGATTCGCCAAGGAGAGCTGCATAGACATAAAGGGCGGCAAAATCAGAAGGACGTCGTCCCGCTTCTGTCTGGGCGTGGAGCACGGTGACTACAACGGCACCGAACTGTTCGGCGTCGGAACCGACAGGTTTATCTGGCTGGCATATAAGCCAAACGCCGGCAACAAGGTCCGACTATTCAGCGGCAATTTCCCCAACGACGGCATCATCGAATTCACCCTGGGCAGCGTTCCGCAGCCCAAGTCGGCT
>CAZPJZ010000321.1:0-3864 GCA_964586995.1 uncultured Pirellulales bacterium
TTGCCGACGCAGCACGCCTCGAGAGTTTCTCGGCAAAGGCTTCCGGCTTGACGAACGTCGCGATGAAGTGATCGCTGCCAGGGATCAGTTCACATCGCAGTAGCATCCACCCGGCTTGCTCGGCCTGTTGAGCCAGCAGGCCCGGCTGCCATGCATGCTCCTTACCGCGCCCACTCGCAAGATCGGCGTGCCGCTCAATGATTACTACCCGCCCAGAAGGCTTGATCACCTTTATCAGATGCCTAAAGTAATCGACGTGAGTATCCTTGTCAAAGTGGTGATAGGTCTTGGAAATGAACGCCACGTCGCACGAGTTCTCGGCCAGGTCGGTCCCATCTGTCGGACAAAGATAAGGCTTGATCTGAGGTACTGTCTCCCACCTCTGCTTCATCGCGTCGACTTTCTTCTGATCAACTTCGCCGGCGTGGATTATGCCCTTGGGGCCAAGCTTCTCGGCCATCTTCGACGACCACCAGCCATCACCAGCACCGATATCCACGATGACGCTGTTACGCCGCAGCCCCAGCCGCTTGACGACATAATCTGCCGCCTCGCGATATCCCTTGCCCTCCATCGAACTGTCACGTTGACCACCACTGCGGTCTCTCTGCTGCCCGGCCACCGGCAGACATAGGACGAGAATTGCGACAATTGCGCATCCGAGTCTGAAATCCTTTGACATTTCCAAGCCTCTCACACGTACCGATGACCCAACCATATAGTGTTCTTGGGGCCGCCTTCAGTCTAAACGGCCCAAACACTACACACTCAAGAATCTCTCCATAGGGGATTGTACGTTAGAGGGAGTGATTCTTCAAGGCTCTTCCTTGTCAAGCTTGCGCTGCGGTTCTATTCTTTGGTAGAACGCGTTAGCCGTATCGAACCGCTGTCGGCGGAGAGCCTCAAGGGCAAACTGTCTTCGGGCAAGGGAGAATAAATAATCCGATTGGCTGAGGGCATACAGTAAGGGACATTTATTGTAGAATGTACACTGTGCAGCGCTGTTATGCCCGCCACGCCAGCGTCCGGGCGGCAGGCTCTCACAGAAAGAGTTCTTGGCAAATGAATTACGGTTGTTCAGTGAAGACTTTGAGCCATAGACTAATACTGGCAATTCTCTGTGCCCTGTTGGTTGTAGCAGGTCTTGTCGGCCGAAGTGACGCAGCCGTCTACAATCTTCACCTTGTGACTGACAATGTTCCTGATTACGCCGATCTCGATTCGTTTGTCCGGAGTGTTACCAGCCATCTCGACACGCCACAGGAAAAGTGCATAGCTGTCTGGCGATGGGGAAGGCGTGGTCGACGCCAAACAAGTTGCTCAAGAGAAGATGGGCGTCTTATTTGGGACCCGATCCTACATTATAATTCCTACGGCACGATGAATTGCGGAATAATTTCCGCATTGAATATGGTAAGCTGGCTAAGGCTCGGGTATCAGGCTCGATACGTTCAACTCGGAGATCACACGGTCAGTGAGGTTTCATGGGATGGCGGCGCTACCTGGCACATGTTCGATTCCTCAATGAGCTTCTTCTGCTATGATGACGAAGGTCTTGTCGCCAGTTGCGATCAGATCAGGGCGCCGCACGCGGGCAATTTCTCTGGCGGCGAGAGCGAACCTGGATACTATTACTATTATCACGGCGCGCCCCAGTGTATTTCACATCGAGGTAAGGACGGCTGGCGTTGCTGCAGCGATAATCCAGTGGCCTATCAGCGAACGCTTTCAAATGGCGCTGCATCTTATATCGATGGCTTTTCGGTCGACGAATATACGCTGCACGTGCGCTACGGGCATCGCTACATCCTGAATCTGTTGCCCGGTCAGTCATACACGCGATATTGGAAGCCGCTTGACGGTACCGACTACCAGCCCGCCGGCACGGATAGGCGCAACTACTATCGGCCGCTGGAGGCCAAAGACCCTGATGAGCAACATAACCTGCACAATATTCGTGGCAATGGAGTTTGGTTGTTTCAGCCCAATCTGAGACTGAAGGATTGTCGGAACGTTTTCTACGATGCTCAGAACATCGAGACTATCGCAGAAAGTGGGACAGGACCTGGGCTTCATCCCGGCCAAAGAGGACAACTGGCTCGCGTGGTGTTCAAAGTCTCCGCGGCCAATGTGATTACCTCAATGCAAATCGCGGCAGAGGCCATACGCACAGATCCCAATGACATCTTGCGAGTTCTTGTTTCAAGATATGCCGGTCTACGATGGACGCCGGTCTGGGAATCCAGCCAAACCGGTGTGCACCCCGTTGTCTTGCAGCTTCGAGACGAGGTGGCTGGAGTGACCGAATGTCTGGTTAAAGTGGAAATGTCAGCAGTCGGCGAGAAGACGGACGTCGGGGTTAATCGGCTCAGATTCACCACCATTACCCAATTGAATCGCCGGACACTGCCGAAGCTCACTCTGGGCACGAATCAAATACACCTATCAGCAGGCCGGCAGGTCGATACTACAGTATTATGGCCGCCGCTGCATAACGACTTGTACAAGGAAACGGTGTATACTGCCAAGAACATCTACACCGACGAGAAACCAGACGGCATGTACAAAGCTACGCTGGGAGCGGGTGTTGACGGCGTGCCCTGCGAGGCAACGTGGCGAATCGAAGTACCCACCGACATCTGTGGGGTCACCTTGGCCTCCGTGGTGACAAACCGGTCGGCAAATTCTTATGTTTCGCTTCAATACTCCTTCGACGGCGAACATTTTACCGAATTCTATCGCAAGGCGGACGGTGGCATTCCATTTGATAAGCAAATTCTACATACGCTGAGCAACGAACAAATTGCCACCGGTGCCCAACAGGTATACTTCAGGGGCGTGTTTTTCTGCAAGAACAACGCTGCAACATACAACATGCCTGGAATCCAGGATCTTCTCCTACAGGTCGAACGATGCCTGCGTCATGTGGAACTGCAGCCAATTGAGATAACCTACAATTGGACCGAGCATCGGGTCTCAGGCGACGTGACCCGGTCGCATACGGAGCTGATTGGTTCGCTTCCGTATACGTATAAGATCAACGTAGCAGGTTTTCGTGATCCGACAATGAATTGGGTACGTGTGAATCTGAAAGGCAGCATGCCTGAACAAGTACAGCATGCTTATGGTTACTCCGACGGGGAGGATGTCGGGCCCGGCTTCGAAACACAACCGGTAATCTTTGCATGGGGCAACAACTTGGCACTGGGGAAACCTTACGCCGCCAGCCGTCCGTCAAGTGAGAGCTCAAAGAATCCTGACACCGATGGGCACGAGCTGACCAATGGTAAGATCATTGCCCCAACTGACTACGTGAGCTCCCAAATAGTCCAGGCAGCCACCGCATTCTGGGAACCCGGCGATACGCTGACGCTAGTCCTTGACCTTGGCCGTGTGCAGACGATCGGCGGAGTCCGCGTCAGCACGCACCAGCCAAGTGCTCAATACTGTCATCCTCAGCGCATCGATGTGGATCCCTCAATTGATGGTAAGAGTTGGCAGCACGCCGGAACGATCCATCACAACGATCTCTGGAAACCTCCGGGCGATTACGAGCCTTGGGAGCATGATGACAGTCCGAGGTTCAACAGTCTGCCTGCCGGAGGCCGGCTGGCCTATTCGTATCCATTAGCGATTGAAGGGCCGTGTATGGGTAGATATGTTCGCTTCGTCTGCACACCGTTGGAAGGCCGAGGTATGGGTCTTTCGGAGATCGAGGTCTTCGATCGGGTGCGAGTCTCACCAGCACCACCTGCTGTGGCCCCGCTGGCTTTTCCTTCACAAAGGTTGTTGCTGAGGGCACGTGAATAACAGCTTCTGGACCGGTCCTGGCAGTTCATCAGGCGCACTGAACCGCGCACGAAG
>CAZPJZ010000322.1:0-3862 GCA_964586995.1 uncultured Pirellulales bacterium
TACCGGTCTTCTTAACCGATTCAATAATGGTCTCCATAACCTGCTCCAGAGGTGCCAACGTCCGCGGGTCAATGAATTCAGCACTGATATGGCGCTGATTCAGCTCGTTGACTGCCTTGGCTATCTCGACCGTCTGCGGTGCGTAGCCAACTACGGTTATATCTTTGCCCTGCGTCCGAATTGCAGCCTGACCTATCTGAACGGTATATTGTTCGTCAGGAACATCGGGACCGGAGGCAGGGACTGGGTACTGGCAGAATACGACGGGATCAACGTCCCGGATCGCTGAAATCATCAAGCCTTTAGCATCATACGGATTGGAGGGAATTACCACCTTTAGTCCAGCCAGGCGGGCATAACATGACTCAAGTCCTGCGTCGGCATGCTGCCCCGCTTGAAACGGCGACCTCCCTTGCATATCAGCCCAGAGCACCATGGGAAATGCTGCTTGTCCGCCGGTCATGTGGCGAAGCTTGCCAGCATGGTTGAACATCAATTCGTAGGGAATGAGGGTGGTCATGCTCGGTATGTGGGCAATCGCCCTGACTCCAATCATGGACATTCCCATCGCACCGCCCACGATCCAATTCTCGTCGATGGCGCTGAACCGGGCCCGCCAGCGTCCGAACTCTGCTTCCAGATCGATGGTTCGGCCTGCCCAGCGGGCTACGGGCCGCTGGTATTCGTATAAAAGAGTCAACAGCTTATCCCGCCGCATTTCCCCCTGGATGGCTTCGAGAATTGCATATGTCATACTCTTCGGCATGGTCTTTGCCTCCTTGTCTTCTTAGCTCCTGTGGAGAGCAACGGCACCTTCGGCGAAAATGTTCAAGAGGCCGTCTTCGGGCTTTGGCACCGGCTGAGCCTCAGCAAATGCAGCAGCATCCTCAACCGCTCGCCTGACTTCTGCTTCGACCTGGTCGGCTCGCTCGTCAGTGAGGACCTTTTCGTCTACTAAGAACCGTCTGAATCGTCGTATGGGATCTTTGGCCATCCAGTCCCTCAGCTCCCTGTCGGAGCGATAGCCGAGGCCCAAAGCGCCGTCCGCACCGGTCCGGGCACCACCCATCCCATAGTGGTCATACCATCGGTAGGTTTTGCACTCAATAACAGTGGGGCCGCCTCCTCCACGAGCCTTGTCCACGGCATACATTGTCGCATCGTAAACGGCCAAAACGTCATTGCCATCCACTACGCGTCCCTCGATGCCATAACCATCGGCCCTTCGCGCCAGGTCTTTAATAGCGTATACATCCGAGCATCGTACCCAAATCTGATACCGGTTGTTTTCAATGATGCCAATCCAGGGCAATTTATAGGTGGCAGCACTGTTTGCGGCACTGGTAAAAAAGCTGCCCTGTATGGACCCATCTCCCCCGAAGCTTACCACAACCTGGTCGGTTCCCTTGACCTTGATTCCGTAGGCAGCCCCTGCACCGATAAGATGTGAAGCCCCCACGATTCCATTCATGCCCAATATCCCCAAAGTCATATCCGTTATGTGCAGGGAACCACCATAACCTTTACAGTAGCCTGTGGCCTTGTGTGTAATCTCAGCCAGCATCAGGTTAAGGTCACCGCCTTTGGCAATCAGGTGGCCATGACCGCGGTGGGTGCTGGCTATGTAGTCATCTTTTCTCAGAGCGCTGCAGACGCCCACAGCGATGGCCTCCTCCCCCACATACAGGTGGGCCACACCACGAAAGCCCCCTTTAAGTCCCAGGTCCTTGATCTTGGTTTCCCATAAGCGGATCTTTAACATATCGGTATACATGGCCGTGAGCTGTCCGGTCGACAGACTGTCAATGTGAGTGGAAACGGACTGGCCCCTTGCTCCCTTGGGGACGCCGGCAGAGAAGAAGATGGATCCCACGCCAATCGCACCCAGGCTCTGGACAAATGTCCTGCGTGAAACTGCCTTTGGTTCTTCTTGTCCTGTCCCAACTGCGGCTTCTTGCTGGCTGACATTATCTTGGCCGTTCATGCGGAATCTCCTTAGAGTGTCTCTGAACGTAGTTTGTACCCAGATTTAACCAGCAAAGCAACGAACATTCAAGCTAAATGGCAGACCTTTGTAGCAGTCAGGCAGAAAAGTCAAGAATCCAATGAATGCGAAATTCGTCCTGATGCCTCTGCGTCATCTTCGCTCATGTTGCTCGACCGGCCAGATGATCGTGTTGACCCCGCTCTGGAGGTCTGCCAGTGGGCCGCAGATTGGTCGTTTGTACTTTTTGCCGTTGATGTCGGCGTTCGTTTCAATAGGGTTTCCGTAACGGTCCTCAATTGTTTGGCCGACTGTCGGAAAAACACCCACTAACTCAGCATTGACCCGCGGCCCTTTTACCTGGAACGGCGCATCGCTCACGGAGAACGTGATTGTGGCTCCTTGAGGATGATCTTTGATAGTAAATCCCGTGACATGAGGATCGATCGCACTGTTCTCATCGCCGAAGGAGCTCTTCCTTGCCCCTTCCAGAAAGACGTTGTAATCCGATGCATAGCCTGGGGCAATTTTGACCTGGTCAAGTCCCCGCCGGATAAAGATATTGTTGAACCACTTGTCGTCCTGGCTACTTGCTTGAATCATCAGGACAAACCTGGCATTATGTTAGACAAGGGCTTCGGCGGCGCAGCCGAGCAAAGATACGCCTGATTATATGGGAAATCCGAGCCAACCTTTGCAGCGGCACTGAGAGTGACAGCAGCCTGAATCAGAGCAATTTTTATGCGCAACAGAGTCATAGTCATAACTGTCCTTGCGGCAACGCTGAGCACCGTGGTAATTCTGTATAGAACTCTGCAACCAAACGCATACCGCGTTGAGGATATACTTGCTTCCCACCAGCAAAGCGCAGATTACGGTGGCATCGCTATTGAGTATCCCCTTGATGAAACGGTATTTCCGCCCGAGATAGTCCCGCCAGTGTTTCGCTGGAAAGACTGCGTCCCGGCGTCGAGGGTGTGGCTGGTGGGGGTCGATTTTGCCGACGGTGGGCCGTGCATGTACTTTCTGACACGACGGCAACAGTGGACAGCCCGGCCGGAGGACTGGGAGAACATAAAGCACAGGTCGCTCGAGCGGGATGCCCAGGTCGTCATACTCGGCGTTGGTCCGGGTGGGCCGGTAAAAGTCTTGTCGCGAGCCAGGATGTCCTTTAGAACATCAAAGGACCCCGTCGGGGCGCCTCTATTCTACCGTGAGGTCAATCTGCCGTTTATCGAAGCGGACAAACATCTGTCCCGCATTCGCTGGCGTTTTGGGTCTATCGAGTCGTCGGAGCCGCCGATTGTCCTGCAGAACCTGCCCGTGTGCGGCAATTGTCACTCGTTCAGCAGTGACGGCACGACGCTGGCGATGGACGTGGACTACGCCAGCAGCAAAGGCTCATACATTATTACCGAGGTCAAGCAGCAGATGGTGCTGGCCCGCGGTGACGTCATTAGCTGGGCCGATTACGGCGGTGGCGAACAGACCCACGGCCTGCTGTCACAGATTTCCCCGGACGGACGATACGTCATAAGCACGGTCAAAGACCTGTCGGTCTTTATTGCCAGACCAACGCTGGCGTTCTCACAGTTGTTCTTTCCCATCAAAGGTATTCTCTGCGTATTCGATAGACAAACGCGCCAGTTCTATGCCTTACCGGGCGCGGATGATCCGGCGTTCGTGCAGAGCAATCCGACCTGGAGTCCCGACGGAAAGTACATCGTTTTTGCCCGCGCCGCGGCCCCCGACCTGCGGGACACCAAGCACCAGGGTTTTGTCTGGCTGACACCGCTGGAAAGCCAAGAGTTTGTTGCAGACGGCAAGCCGTTCCGCTATGACCTGTACCGCGTCCCCTTCAATGACGGCGCCGGAGGA
>CAZPJZ010000323.1:0-3839 GCA_964586995.1 uncultured Pirellulales bacterium
GATTTGGTGCTATAAAATCGAAAAAGTAAATTCACTGATAAGTATTATAACCTTATAGGCAACCGGAGAACACCTATCATGGACGAATTAGTAAAAGCTCTTAAGAACTTTATCGTCAGAGACATTATCTACATCATCGGTGGATCCATTGTGATCCTTAGCTTCGTGCATCTCCATGGGAGAATTAACCTTCTGCTCAAGTATGCCGACGACGACCACACGGCTATCTGCTTACTTCTGGTCGGGCTGTCCTACGCTCTCGGGTACTGCATCCAAGACACAGCCTCTTGGACCCGAATTGTAACAACCGGCCGGGTCGATAATCCTCCGAAACTCATTCGAGTCCTCTACAACAGATTCTTGAGTACCCGGTGGCGGAATTGCAGTATCCAGAAAAAACAATACACACAAGCAGAAATGTGTATTCTCGAAAGAGCACCTCAGGACGTAAAAGCTGACCGCGAAAGGATTATCTGGTTAATGCTGGTAGGCACGACCATAGGTCCCTGTGCGATTATCTCAGGTATGTTCCTATGGGGCAAAACCATCCTAAGTTCTCTGGAGAAATTCTCTGGTTTCCTGCAAGTGAATGAATGTGTGCAAATTCTTACAATTGTCGCGGTTGGAGCAGTCGCGCTGCTGACAATCCGCTTTCTCCCCATAGTGTGGGTTTACGCCCTACCTCTTCTGACAATTACTCTTGTCCTTACTCAAAAAAAAGTTGCTTTTGGTTTGGCTCTTGCATCTTGTGCGATTTTGCTGGGTCTATTGTTGACGATATTAGGGTGGATAAAAGCAATGCAACTGACGAAGAACACAGAACAACTGTATAATCGACTTCGACAGACCCAACTCCCAGAATATGGGTGATAATCTGCATCTACCGAGTCTTGTAAGACTCAGCTAAGACCTTGATCGGACAAACTAGGGACAGTCATCTATTTTGGGAGGCCTGGTATTTCGTTTTTCACCTCTTTGTCTTTGCCGGACTAATTGGCCGCCCGTACCCATTCTCTCATCTGCGCATCGACACACAAAGTGCCGCGATTCAAGACCGTCCTTAGATTTCCGAACCTTGCCCGTTCAGCGTGCTTTATGTGCCGACCTTCACCTTCTGATGTCCCACGTTGTCTGCTGAGCCATCCATTTGCGGAGATTAAGAAACCGAAAAGCAAACCCCCCCAAGAGTTTCTTGAAACGGTCCGCCACATACCAGCTATTTGTGGTGGCTTTCCTTACAAAGATCGCACGATCCATACTGTGGCCTCGCCGAGCGGATTCACAGGCGATCACATCTCGACACATTGTAGCTCCGGCCTCTCTTAATGGCGCTTTTACGCGATCTCCACGAGAGCGCGATTCATACGCACAATGGCCTCATCGATCTCCTCCGCACTCTTGAAGCCTATCACAACCGCGTCCACCAACCCGCCCTGCATAGCGAAGCGGATGGATTTCTCGCGGTCTTCGGGGTCCGTGAAGTTGCCCTCTCCCATTATCTTCATCCCGATGATGCCGTGGTGATTCTTCCGCATAATCTTCATTTGCTCCAGCACGGCGGGTAGATGCGATGCATCGCTCTTGGCGTTCCATCCCTCAACCGGGGTATCAAGGAACGCACCCTGCGGATTGACCCGCACCAGGTTGACGTCAACCCAATCCAACTGGGCGGCCTTCGTCAAGGCGGGCAACGAATGGCATGAGACACCATGGGCGCGTATGATCTTCTTGGCCTTGGCCTCCGCCAACGCATCCAGCAGTCTTTTGTGAGTCTCGTCCCAGTTCTTGGTGACAGTACAGTGAACAAGCAGGCTGTCAATGTAATCGACGTTTAGCTCCTTGCGATAGCGGTCGAGCACCTCCAAAGGCTTCTCAGGTACGCCGGGCATTTTGGATTGAACGAAGAGCTTTTCCCGCGGCAAGCCCTTGATCGCCTCGCGGACAAAGGTGTGGGTTCCATAGTTTTGAGCCGTGTCGATATACGTAATCCCTTGATCATACGCATACCGTACGAGCCGGTTAAACCCTTCGGCCCCCAGAGCCCGCTGAACACTGCCGCCCTTAGTGCCGGTGCCGAAACCAAGCCGGCTGAGCTTTAATCCTGTCTTACCCAGCACAACCTGATCCACAGCGGTTGGCTTGTGTCCTTTTGCTGAAGGCCCGGTAGCACAGGATGGCAAAAAGGCGACGCCCGCCAGGGCAGCGGTGCTCTTAATGAATTGACGCCGAGTGATTCTTTTTCTTATCATACGACAACCCTCTCATATAACTTTAAGCAACCTTTACTATGCCATGACCTGGCACGTACTTGATTCAGCATAAGACAATATAGTATCCGCAAGACACGGGCCAGGCAATCTGCAACTTACATTCGTGGAACAAAGGCTGAGGATGCCGTCTGCGGTACTTTCGTGCTGTTAGGCGGATAATTGCATCGAAACTATTCTCAGCGCTTTCTGCGGCGCCTTGCTTCTGGTAACATTGTCGTATGTGTGCCGGTTGAGACGGCATTGTCTTGGGTGATATTGCGAAGATTTTTAGGGGGCTGCCATGAGCTCAAATAGAAGCGATGCAAACATGACCGGACGCAGGGAGTTTCTCTCGCGGCTTTCGCTGGCCATAGCCGGCTCGGCACTGGCGATAGGCAAGTCATCCCAGGCAGAGCAGACTCCACCAGCAGTCACTGATTCACCTGCCGTCCCGTTGCCGACGATTCGGCTCGGCGACCACCATGTGACCAGGCTGATTGCCGGCTCGAATCCAATCAGTGGATACTCGTATATGGGGCCTATCATGGACCAACACATGACAGAGTACTTCAATGACGAGCGGATAGTCGATTTCCTGTGGGACTGCGAGTGCGCAGGAATCAACACTCATCAGTTCGGCAGCCCTGAGCGGATGGCTGGTATATTTCGAAAACTGCGGGAGCGTGGATCGAAGATGAAGTTCATCTGTCTTCACTCCGGCCAGACGCAGAGCGCTACAGTTGAGCAGGTGGTGCGGGATACTCAGCCCATTGCGATCGTCCATCACGGCGGCGTCACGGACCGACTGTTCCGACAAGACAAGAGCCAGCAAGTCCATGATTTCGTAAAACGTGTTCAGGATGCCGGAGTGCTGGCTGGCGTCTCGGCCCACAATCCCGACTGTATCAAGCAAATCGCCGACGAAGGCTGGCGGGTCGATTTCTTCATGACCTGCTTCTATTATCTTACCAGAACGCAGGAGGAACTGGAGAAAATGCCGCCTGTCGTCACGCTCCAGATCGGCTACTCGTTCTTCGCCTCCGACCCGATTGCCATGACCCAAGTGGCTCGACAGGTCAGCCAGCCATGCCTGGGGTTCAAGATCCTGGCGGCAGGTCGAAAGTGCAGCGACAAGCAGTCGGTTGAGCAGGCATTCAAGTTCGCCTTCGGGCATCTGAAGCCCACTGACGGCGTGATCGTCGGCATGTATCCACGGTATCAAGACCAAATCCGCCAGAACGCTCAGTACACGCGACAGTTCGGGACGCTAACAGAAAAGACCTGACGGGCCCTTATCTTGTAGGTCACAAGCGCCTGATTTTCTTCTCGCAGATTGATATGAGGAGCCAATTATATGGAGAATTTTGAGTTCAGCAGCCCAACGAAGATCATCTTCGGCAAAGGAAGCGAGAAACGTGTCGGCGAGGAAGTCAAGTCCTATAGTTCCAGGATACTGCTCATTTACGGCTCAGGTAGCATCAAGAGAACGGGCCTCTACGATAGGATTGCGGCCTCACTTAAAAGGTCCCGGGTCGAGTTTGTTGAACTGGCCGGCGTGCAACCCAATCCCAGGCTGAGCCTCGTCCAGAA
>CAZPJZ010000324.1:0-3837 GCA_964586995.1 uncultured Pirellulales bacterium
ATATTATCAGCTCCGCCTTTGCAAAAAGAGCTTTCAGCTCGCTGATGCTGACAGACTTATCTGCGAGGTTGACGAGTTCGCACCTGCTCAGGTTGCAGATCTCTGCGGCAATCTTTTTTTCACCCGGATCAGGTGAGACGGAAACTACCACGGTGGCGTTGTAGTTAGCGACCAGGCAATCGGCTGTTTTGGCGAATTTTTCGCTTGCCCAGCACTTGCTCGGTCCAAATGCGCCGCCGGGAACCAGAACGACCACCGGGCCGGTGGCGTTGGCAACTTCGGGCAGTTTATCTGTCAGCCTTGTGCTTGCCTGCGGTTCGATGGGCACATCGAGGGTCCTATTTTCTATACGGCTGCCGAGCGCCGACGGGATTGCCAGATAGTAGTCGATCATGGAGACCGGTTTGAATCTGCCGTCCGGCAGCTTTGGGGGCTCGAGTCTTTCCGTCAGCAGAATGCCGCGTCCCTCGCGGGCATAGCCGACGCGCGACGGTATGCCTGCTAAGAACGCGGCCAGCGCCGAGGCAAACGAATTCTTAAAAAGAATCGCATGTGTGAATCCATATTCTTTGAGTTTGCTGCTGATTGTAAAGGGGTTTTTGCCCGGCTGCTCGAGCCATCCGTCGTTGAAGCTGCCGGGCGATAGGACGTCACGAACCACCGGAGCTGCGGCAAATGTAATTGTGCTGGAATTAAACTTTTCGCGAAGGGCTCTTAAAGCCGGAGTGCAGAGAATAGCATCACCCATGGGAGAAGGAAGCCAGGCCAAAATATTTGTATCCGGCATAATTCAAAACCTAATCCGGACGAGCCGGAACAAAACGGGTGCATGATTAGTTCTGGAAAAAATCGAAGTTGGACGTACCCCCGACTGGATCGGGGGCAAAAAAGCCAAAGATTTTTTGCTTTTCAAACCGCCAGAAACCAGCCCAGGACATCCACCTCTATTATTTGAGCAAATCCTCGGCCTGATTTGCTCAAATAATGTACGTCCAACTTCAATTTTTTGACCATCTTGCGCACGATTTCGTTGCTTAGAGACTAAAGTCACATTATCAGGTTACCAGGTTGTTTTTCCTGATACTCTGATAGTCCGATACCCGCCATTCTGATTTCCTGATATCCTTCTATTTTCGTCCCTGCATTATGTAGAAGGTCAGTGACATCAACTGCAGCACGGCTGCGAAGCCCAGCGCGGTCAGCACGGCGTTACTCGGGCCGCCGGGACTGGTCAGAAACCAGATGGCCATCAGCAGACAGAACAGAACTATGATCTGGACAATGCCGGCCAGGAGTCTCATCACGGAGAACTCGCCGAACATCTCCGTCCGCTGCATCTTTCTGAGCTGTTCGAGAATGCCGCTTAGCAGTTGTTCTGTCGATTCGGCCGGGCGCTCGTCCACAGCGGCGGCGAGTTCCGGCTCTGCCGGGGAGATCGGCGCCGGCTCAGTTTCTACCGTCAAAGGTTGTTCGGTCGCCTCCGGAGGCGGCGGTGCTTCAGGCGGGCCGGCTGGTTGAAGCTGGCTGTCTGTGGTTATAGCCGAGCGATGGTATTTCTTTATTATGTTGACGGCTTCTCTGAGGTTTACACTGCGGTGGTCGGGCTTTGCGCCCGCCGATACGAAATCAGGGCGGGCCGGTTTGTGCTGAGAAGAGGGATCGATTAATATCGTCTTGCATCCTGCCGCAAGGCCGGCCTCGATGTCTTTGGATCGGTTGCCCATCATCCACGATTGGCCCAGGTCGATATCCATCTCTTCGGCGGCGGCCAGCAGCATGCCCGGCTTGGGCATCCTCAGGTCGCTTTCCCTTCGGTATTTGGCCACCGCGCCATCGGGGTGGTACGGGCAGTAGTAGATTTTATCCAGCCGGGCGCCCGCTTCGGCCAGCAGTTGCTGCAAGTGCTCGTGAATCTCACCGAGGACCTGCTCGGTGACAATGCCTCGCGCGACGGCCGACTGGTTCGAGACGACCACCAGCTTATATCCGAGGGCCTTGAGCTCGGCCAGCGCTTCGGCGACCCCGTCCAGCAGCTTGACCTGCTCCGGACGGCTGATGTAGCCGGGGTCCTCAATCAGTGTCTTGTCCCGCTCCAGGAATACGGCTCTATTTGGCATATTCTTACGATTCAACTTTTAATCTAACGGTCTGCAAAGCTCTGCTCCACGAGGTCGCAAATTATGTGATACGCCAGTTGATGTATCTCCTGGCTGCGGGCCGTGGAGACGTCGGCGGCACACAGACAGATATCGGCGATCTCTTCCAGCGGGCTGTCGGCCCGTCCCGTAAAGGCCAGCACGCAAGCGCCTTTTTTCTTAGCCAGTTCCGCGGCCGCCAGGATGTTGCGCGACGTACCGCTGGTGGAAAAGGCCCACAAAATGTCACCTTGCCGGACCAGGGCCTCCACCTGCCGGGCAAAAACCTGCTCGTAAGCGTAATCGTTGGCAATCGAGGTCAGAACCGAGGTATCCGTCGAAAGCGCCACGGCGGCCAGAGCTTTTCGCTCCCTGCTGAATCGACCCACCAGTTCGCCCGCGATGTGCTGGCAGTCCGCGGCGGAACCGCCGTTGCCGCAAAGGTACACCGTATGGCCTTGCTGAAGCGCATCGGTTATTGCCTGCGCGGCGACGGCAATCGTTTCGAGGCTGCTTTCCTCAAACGCCGCCAGCATCTTCTGGTGAGTCTGGATGGCCTCGGCGATCTGGTTTTTAACCCGCTCGTTCATTAGTCCCTTAGCAATGAAACTGTGCCCCCGATCCAGTCGGGGGTATGCCCAACTTCGATTTTTTGAGAACTCATCATGTACCTGTTTGGTTCCGGCTCGTCCGGGTTAGGCTTCCGTTTCCAGCACCTTGATTTTTTCGATGGTGGCGGTGGAGCTTTTGCCCTCGACCATGGGGGCGAGGACGACCTTGCCGCCGTAGGATTCGACGAACTCTCGTCCCACCACACCGTTTTGGCCCCACTGTGCTCCTTTTACCAATACGTCCGGCTTGACTTTCTCTACCAGGCTCAGGACGCTGGGCTCTTCGAAGATGGTGACATAGTCAACCGACTCCAGCGCTGCAAGAACGGCGGCCCGGTCGTGCTGGTTATTTATGGGGCGCTGCGGCCCTTTTATGGCCCTGACGGAGCTGTCGCTGTTTAGTCCGACGACAACGACGTCGCCTTGCTGCCTGCACAATTTAAGAAGCTCGATGTGCCCTTTGTGCACGATATCGAAACAGCCGTTGGTAAAAACGATAATCTCTTTTTGCTTTCGATGCCGGGACAGCTCCTCGAGCAGCGAGTCGATTGGGAGCAGCTTGCCTGCCGTGCCGCATTTCATGTTTGAGCTTGCCTTCATAGACTTACATGCCTTTTTGCTACCGTTCATCATATTCTGCCCGCCAGTCTATTGGTGTTCATCCCGTACACGTTTCACGTCGGTTCTTCGTTCTTTGCAGGGATTTTACCCGCCAGCGTTCTTTCAATCAAGCCTCTTAGCTTGTCCTCTCCGCCAATGAATTTAAGCTCGATAGCCAGGTATGCCAAGGGCGTATCGTCTCGGACGGCGTCCAGGCCAGCTATTTTGGTCCAATCCTTTTGGGTTGTCAGTATCAGCTCTGCTTCCAGACGCACGGCTCGTTCATAAATGCCGACAATATCATCGGCAGTATAACGGTGATGGTCGTTATAGACTCTTGAGCCAACGATTTGGCAGCCAAGACTCTTGACGGTGTTCAGAAAGGCTTCTGGATTGCCGATGCCACAAAAGGCGAGGATTTTTTGACCCCTTAGCTGCTTCAGAGAGATTTCTTTACCGTCTGCGGCTTTTGCAGCCAGCGGTGCGTGTAT
>CAZPJZ010000325.1:0-3829 GCA_964586995.1 uncultured Pirellulales bacterium
AAGCTGTTCCTTTTTGCCGTCCTTGTCCTGGTCGTAAAGACCGGTGAATCTGCCGATCTCGATTTTCTGCAGCGACCAAGGCTCGATCTGGTCCTTCGGCAGCGCGGACAGGACCGCTATGCGGTCTTTTAATTGCTGGTTTTCGGCATTCACTTGATCGAGCTGCTTGGCGAGGGCCACCCTTTCACGGCTCAGCTTTTCAACCTGGTCCGTCAACAGCGTCTTTCTGTTGTTAGTGTCCTGGCAGCCCGCCGCCACCAACAGCAGCAGCGAGGCGGCGAAAATGACGCATCGCCAATAGAAGGTATTTCCGAGCGGTCGATTGCTACGATTCATTTGCGGCTTGCTCATCTTGCTGCTGGTCCTTATCTTGGTCCTTGACGATTTCTGGGGCTTTTTGCAGAATTCTGTCGGCCAGTCCGTACTCGATTGATTCTTCTGCTCCGAGCCAGAGGTTGCGGTCACAGTCGTTCTCGATTTTTTCGGGGCTCTGGCCCGTGTGTTTGGCCAGTATCTGGTAAAGCCGGGTTCGCAGCCGGAGTATTTCTTGGGCTTCGATGTCCAGGTCGGTGGCGGGCCCTTCAAGGATGCCGGTGATCATCGGCTGATGCAGCAGCACGCGGTTGTTTGCCAGCAGGAAGCGTTTGCCGGGCCGGCCTCCCGCCAGCAGCACGGCGGCCATGCTCGCCGCCTGGCCCACGCAGTAGGTCGCCACGTCACATCGCAGGAACTGCATCGTGTCGTAGACGGCCAGCCCCGCTGTGATCGAGCCGCCCGGCGAGTTGATGTAGAAATGGATGTCATTCTTGCTGTCTTCGTTGCTCAAAAACAACATCTGCGCGATAATCAGGTTGGCTGTCGCGTCGCTGAGGACGCCGCCGAGAAAAATGATCCGGTCTTTCAGTAATCTTGAGTAAATGTCGTAGGCACGTTCGGTTCGGCCGCTTTTCTCAATGACGATCGGCACTAATTGCTCGTTGACGCTCATTTGCAACGTTCCCGTTCAAATTGATCAATAAATAGAGAAATCTGAATATCTAAATCCCAAACTCGAAACCGCATCCAAGCCCGCTCTGGAAAGCGGTGCAGTCGAACGGGCTCAGGCCGGGTTCGTCTGCGATTTCTCGTTTGGCGTTTCAGGTTTTACGCTCGGTTCTTTCTTTTTAGCGCCCTTTTTATCTTCTTCCTTCAGAACCTCGTCGATGAGGCCGTACGCGCAGGCCTCTTCCGCCGTCATATATCGGTTTCTCTCCGTCTCGGCTGCGATCTTATCCACCGACTGGCCGGTATGCTTGGCGAGGATTTCCTGGATCATTTTTTTTGCTTTGAGGATTTCTTCGGCCTGGATTTTGATATCGGCGGCCTGCCCGCTCACGCCGCCCCACGGCTGATGGAGCATGACCTTGGCGTGCGGCAGGGCGAATCGGCTGCCCTTGGTTCCGGCGGCCAGCACCAGAGCAGCTCCGGACTCGGCCCGGCCGATACAATACGTCGCCACCGGAGAGCCCACGAAACGCATGGTGTCGTAGATCGCCATCGTGTCGTCAACGCTGCCGCCAGGCGAATTGATATACAGGCTTATTTCGGTGCCCCGCTTGAGATTGTCCAGATACAGTATCTTCATAATGACTTCGGCGGCTCTGGCGTAGGAGATTTCACCGATCAAAAACACGATTCGGTTTTCCAGCAGCATATCGTCCAGACTCATCTGGCGATAGCGCTGGTAGGGGCCGTATTGGTCGTAGATGTTGCGATTTTTCAGAGTGTCTTTCGCCGAACCATCCATAGTCATTGACCGTTTCCTCTTATTGATTGGAGCGTTGCTTATTCTTTCTTTTCGCCTTTAGTTTTTCCTTTGGCCGGCTTTCGCGCCTTGGGTTCCGGCTTTGCGGCGGCCTTGCGGGCGCTCTTCTTGTCGGGCTGCTTTTCCGTTATCTCGGCAGACTCCAGCAGCTTGGCGACGCACTTACTTTGCCGCACCTGTAATTTGAACTGTGCCAGCGAGCCGTCGCGCTCCATTTGCTCCCTCATTCGTTCGGGGCGTTGTCCCTGCTGCACGGCCAGTTGCGCGATATGGCCGTTTATCTCCTCTTCGCTGACTTCAATCCCGAGCTTTTCGGCCACCGCATCCATGATGAAGAACGTCTTGAGCTGCTGCTTGGCCTGTTGCTCGCTGCCCGCGCGCAACTGATCCATTTGCTCCTCGACCTTCTCGCGCGGCAGACCCCGCAGTATCAAGTTAGTGTATTGTCGCTGCAAAACTGTCGTCGATTGCTCCGCCACGATACTTAAGGGCAGGTCGAAATCTACGTTGCCGAGCAGATATTCGTAGATTTGCTCGGTCATCTCCGACCTGGATTGCTGTTCCAGCCGGCTTTGCAGCCGGTCTCGGACCTTCTCGCGCAGCTCATCCTCGTCGCTGACGCCGTACCTCGCCAGGAAAGCCTCGTCCAGCTCCACCGGCTTGAGCCACTTTATATCCCTGATGGTGATCCGAATATCGACCTTCTTGCCGCGATACTGCTCTCTGAAATATGTTTTCGGCACCTCGACGGTGGTCTCTTTGACCTCTTTGACCTGTGCGCCTATCAGAAGCTCATCGAGCTTTTCGACGGGCACCGCCCCGACAAAGCCGTTCGGCCTGACGAATATCTCAATGTTGTCGAGCTTCTCTTGCTCCTCGACATCGGCCACCTTCAGAACGGCATCGGCTATTATCTGGTCCTCCAGCTCGACGGCCCCGGTTTCCCGCGGGGTCCACACGCCCGACCATCGGCGCAATTGGTCGATGTCCCGGTCAATTTGCTCTTCGGTGACTTCCAGCTTCGTCCTGGTCAAAGGAATCTTTTCGAGCGGCGGTAAATCGAATTTCGGCTTGACCTCCACCTCAAAATCGAACTTCAGCGGGCCGGTTTCCGGCAGCTCGATCTTCTCATGGTCGATCGTCGGGTCGCCCAGCACGTCCAGCTTGTTGTCCTTGATGGCCGAGTCACTGGCCGAGGCCAGCAGCTTCAGCTTGATAGCCTCGGCTGTTTCTTTGCCGAATCTTTTTTCCAGAAGCCTTCGCGGTGCTCGGCCCTTGCGGAAGCCCGGCACAAGCGCCTCTTTGCGCAGCGTGTTGTATTGCTCGTCGGTGGCGTTTTTTATCGCTTCTTCCGGGACCTCTATAATGACCTTTTTCTTGCATGGGCCGGCTTCCTCGATGGTCACGACGTTCTTCGGCCCTGTGGGTTCTTCCTTACTTTCCGTCGCCACAGCCTGCTCGTCGTTGGTCTGGGCTGTCGCTTGTTCTTCTTCGGCCATTTGGCTGCTCCTAATATTAAAAAAAAGGCCTCAGGGTCACGTCTTCCCTTAGCCGGATAATTGTGGTTTTCGATCCTGGCATCCCGACCGTCAGGACCCGAACATATCGGCGACCCGCGCCGCGCTACCACTTAGCCGGTTACTCACCGATACTATCTCACTGCCTAAGTCACAAGCGCACAACCGCAGGCTCTGTTGCAGTTGCGCTCTTATGCCCTTATTCACAGCGGGCGATGAGATTTGAACTCACGACATCAACGTTGGCAACGTTGCGCTCTACCACTGAGCTACGCCCGCGGATTCGTGACCCGAGACTCGGGCCAGCCTGTATTCAGTACAATTATAGGGGTTATTACCGTCCATGCAAGGGCATTTTTCCGCAAAATTTTGCCCTTATACCGGATATTTGGCCCAGCGATTCTTCGACGCGGCTCAGTGCCTGCCGTGAGTCTGCCGAAGGGCGCAGTTTGGGATGGTTTGGGCGCCCAAGGCCGACTATGCTCTGGTTGTCATTCTGACCGGAGGC
>CAZPJZ010000326.1:0-3828 GCA_964586995.1 uncultured Pirellulales bacterium
CGGCCTGAATTTTCGTCGCCGGGCAGAACATCCAGGCTGGTAACGCGCTGACCTTTCTTCCACAGGGTTCGCGGCACGGCATCGCGATTGCCGTGATGATGCACAATGTCAAAGGGATCGGGCGGCCGGTCGAGACCGTTTAAGCGTGTCGGGCAGGAACAATGTGCCCCGATGACCGCATTATGCAGAGTGTCGGCCACGGGGTCTTGCTGAAAGCCTGGCCGGTCGAATAAATACTGCACAATGATGTGTGATGCAACAGCGCCCAAATCAGCTTCGCAGGCGGCGGGAATCCCATCGTCATTCATCCGCGACCAGGCAATGCACGGCAGACTCACTTCGGTCCTGCCTAAGGCACCGAGGCAATCCATTGTAATGGCGTCACATTCTTGGCGCTGGAGAATCTTGCCGGCGACGACATAGCTTTTTATGCCGTTGATGACATCCTGCCGAGTCGCGCCTCTGCGTCTGCGAGCGAGTCTTATGTATTCATCCGCCATGGCCGAAATCTGGTCGGTGTCGGGCGTGTCACGATATTCATCCAGGAAAGTCTGAGCCGGAACATAGCGCAGCGCGATTCCCAAGTCGGCCATCGCCGAATCAAACCGCTTCTTTCCCGCGAGCACGACGCAGCGGGTATGTCGCATCCTTGCGCCGGCTTTGAGCATCTTCATGCCATACGCCGCCTGGTTGAAATCATCGGTCGAATAAATGACGCAGCCGGGTTTATCCGCCAAATTCACGGTGTTCGTCGTGAACGATGTTCCGAGCGGCGAAAAAATGACTGTCGGTATGCCGGTTTCGACCGCTTTGGCGGCGGTTGGCCAGGCGTGCTGCTGCCGGTCGTGCACCATCACGAGCAGTCCGTCCACGTTGGCGG
Organism: uncultured Pirellulales bacterium; assembly: GCA_964586995.1. Lineage (GTDB taxonomy): Bacteria > Planctomycetota > Phycisphaerae > Sedimentisphaerales > Anaerobacaceae > JAFNGF01. The sequence continues at coordinate 881 of CAZPJZ010000326.1, forward strand.
CCTTCGCCTCGGCCAGCCAAGTATCGGCCTCGGCCGGACTGTAGATCGGCTCGGGCCTCAGGTCCAGTTCTATGCCGAGCAGCCGGGCCGTCTCCCTCAACTGCGCGGTGTACTTCTGCCTGGCTGCCTCGCCATCGTAGACCGCACCGGGCCACAACATGCCATAATCTCCTTTGCGCCGCACAAACGCGGCCTTGACCGTCGGCACGTACTTGGAGGCCGGGCCGCACGCACGCATGGGTTGCATCGCCATTTTCGGCTGCCCTAAAGACTGGCAGCCACTCAGCAGCGACGAGCCGGCCAGCAATACGGTCGAGCTGCGCAAAAAATCCCGCCGGCTGCACCGGTAATTGGCGTTACAATGTAAGGGACATCTGCCAGAAATCATCGTCATCTCCTATCGATCAAGGGACTCGGTGCGCAGGGCACACCCTGCCGTTTCAGATACTGTACAGGGTATGATATGAGGCGTGAAAGAGGACCGCAAGAATTTCTTCAGAAGCCGTTCTCGGCGCAGCGAAGAACCTGGGCAACAATAGCCGGGTTCCTCGCGATGCGGCTCGGGAGAAGCCGCTCTATCAAATGCTTTTGCCGCCCTGCTTAAAGCTCGGACCGGGGCCAGAAGACGGTATCGCCGTTGTCGGCCCACTTGGTGATTCTGCCTCTTGAACTCTTGCCGGGCTCGCCGCCGTCATCGGTGAAGTTCGGCCCTACACTGTAGAGAACAAAATCATCGTCTATTCTTTTGTAAACGAGCGGCTTGTCACTGTATGGGTCCATTGGCAATTCTTTCAGATACCCAGCCGCAACCAGTTCGTCGAGCCTTGCCGGATAGGCGTTTTTCTCCAGCCGCCACCGCTTAAGTGCCAGGATTGTCACTATCCCCTCATGCGATGCTTTGCCGCGATATCCAAGCTCAGACAATCGGTCGACAGCCGGTACAAGGATTTGAATCAGGAAATACCGGTACTTTGGCACCGCCGAGACAAAATCATCTGATCTGAGGCCTCGCGCGTGCCTTTGACAAGGGCTGAGCTGAATAATCTCGATGAATTTGTCGAATAGCTCGTTGAACTTAGCGACAGTTTCATCCCGCCGGGCATGCACCATACTTGCGGCTGCACAAAGAGGCATAAAAACTCCCAATTCCTGCTCCTCGTTAAATGCCGCCTCACTGGTCAACTGTGCCCACCTGTTGGGAACCAGATGGCCGCCGCCGGGCCCGCCGTCAGTGAACACGTGCTGGACCACATCAAGGAAGCCCAATCTCTCACTCTCGATGTCGATAAGCCGGTAGCCTTGCGGATAAATCTGCGCCAACTGTTGATGCAGTTGCTTCAGATCAGCCACTGAGAGATTCTGAACCTGTGCAAGGTGCAGTATTTCCTCGTGACCGAGTGCGCTCATAGCTATCCCCACCAATTGCTCGATGAGTGTTCCTTTGCCCTGCCAATGGCTGCCGGCCCGGGCCACGGTCAGACATTCTTCAACTGCCTGCCGGGTGTCACCCCATCTGACTGCCGCCCGCGCGCGCCACACACCGAGCCTGGCCAACCGTTTAAAAGTACTCAGCTCTGGCATAACGATGGTAAATAGAACAGGCCCCTTATCCTTGCCCCCCTTTTCATATTTCCGGTAGCAGTATGACTTGGAGCTGCCCGCGGCAAACTCCTGCCAGGCCGGCTTGTTGTCCTCGATCCATTTGCCAATCAGTTTCTGCGCAAAAGGCAGTAGATCATCAAACAAGGTCTTTCCAGGAAACTGCAAATTTTCTATCCAGTATTTAAGCGCGCCCACTTCGATGCCGGTTTCAAGGTCTTCAGGCGATGTATCCTGCTCAAACCACTTCATTATTTCGATGTCACGCCGGTCATTTGGGTCGAACGCAATGACTCGGTCACTCAGCCGATGCCGCAGCGTATCCTCGTCCCCTGCCGCCGCAATTTCCGCTCCCAGGATGACACTGGCAAGAGCCGAATCAAGCGTCATGTATTCTCCGTATGGATGCCACTTGCGAGGGTAAGGCACCAATCCATCCTGAAGACAGTTTTGGAGCAGTTGCTTTTGCTCGTCAGTGAAGCTGCCCGAGTGAGATTCATTTTGCTCAATCCATTTGCGAACCGCGCTTTGCGTGGCTTCGTTCAGGTCACTGAAACGAAGGCCCAGTTTGAAATCCTTCTCTGCACCCATTAGTGTGGATATCCTTTCGTGCGGCTGCACGTAAAGGCTGATGGCTTTTTGGTAGTGCGGCCAGGCGTTGTCTTCGTCCCGAAGCTGCGGGCGGCTCATCTGGTTCAACCGGGCCAGATAATCCACCCGGATAGCAGGCTTGCCGGACATAAACCAGACGGTGTAGACAACGAAGCACACAATCAGCACGCCAACAGCCTGAAAAGCCCTGGCAACGACCGTCCTCCATAACGGCCGGCAGCGTTTCTTTGCTCGGCGCAAAAGAACAGCGAGTAGTTTCACATCGCCAAAGTCGGTTATTAGCTGCTGCGCCTTGGCCCGGCGGTCTTCGTCAGTCTCACATGCTTTCAATTCATCTTCAAAATGAACGGTCAGCTCATCCTGCACATCCTGCCGAACTTTCCTGCGATAGCGCATTTTTCTGGCGACCTGTCTGATGAACTCACCAGCGCAGGCGGGCAGATTCTTCAGGTTTTTGTTCTCGTGTCTATCTGCCATAATGACCTCGCATATTCAATTGCCGTAATCTGAACCCCCAGTAAAACTGGTGGCTAAATGCAGCTTAGGCCGTTACAATTGCTCCGCCGAAGACAAAGCTCAAGCCGGCGTTTAGCTCCTTAAGCTGGGCCTTTTGCCTGGCCAGTTCCGCCTTGCCCTTGCCGGTGATGGAATAGTACCTTCTTTGTCGGCCGGATGCGGCTTGTTCCCAGCAGCCTCTTATTAACTTCTTGGCCTCCAGGTTGTACAGCAACGGGTAC
>CAZPJZ010000327.1:0-3804 GCA_964586995.1 uncultured Pirellulales bacterium
CCTGTATGCACCACTGGGCTACGCAAGGACTCAATTATTATGTGCTGGCAAAGCTGCACTGGAACCCCGATCTGAATGTCGATGAGGTAATAGATGATTATTGTCGATGCGGGTTTGGGGCGGCAGCCGGAGAAATCAAAAGATACCTCTTACACATCGAGAAGTTGACCGATGAGGTAGCGCAGAAAGGAGCCGATGTCACTGAGCCTTATACGCCACAGGTTATTGCCGAGCTTCGGGCCATATTGGATGCTGCGGATAAGGCCGCAGACACCGATGCAGAGGTGCGGCGGCGAATTGCATTTTTGCGCTGGGGGCTGGATTTTACCGAGCTACAGGCAAGAATCTATCGGCTGCTCGCCGTGGCGGGGCAGAGAAGTCTGACGCCTGAGGAGAAAAGGGAGGCGAAGGAACTTCTGGATACAAAGTGGCAGCGCATGCGCGACATATTCCAGAAGGAGCATTATGCCGTGAACGTGGCGGCTTTATGCTGGGGCGAGTGGGGGCGGTTCAAAAGATTGGGCTGGACGGGGCCTTCGCCACAGAATTGATGACGCCGGGGACTGGAGATGATCGGCAAATACTTTCGGCTCAGAGAAAAGCATACCAGCGTCAAGATTGAGTTCGTAGCGGGTCTGACCACCTTTCTTACCATGGCCTACATCATCTTTGTGCATCCGAATATCCTGAGCCCGACCGGTATGGACAAAGATGCGCTAATCGCAGTGACGTGCATCATAACCGCCGTAGCAACGGTCGCGACCGGGATATTCGGCAAGGCACCGATCGCAATGGCACCGGGGATGGGCCTGAATGCGTATTTCGCCCACAGTTTGGTAGCGGGCGAAAAGATCAGTTGGCAGACGGCGCTGGGGGTCGTTTTCTTGTCGGGCGCGTTCTTTTTGCTTCTTACGCTAATTGGGCTGCGGAAGAAACTGGTGGAGGCGATACCGGGCGGCTTGATTTCAGCGATATCGGTCGGAATCGGCCTGTTTATCGCCTTTATCGGCCTGGGAAACCTCGGATTAATTGTAAGGGACGAGCGGACATTGTTTGCATTTGGCCGGATGAACTGGACCGTCGCAATAGGTCTAGCCGGGCTGGCCATTATGATTGTGCTTGAGCTTTTGAGGGTCACCGGCTCTCTATTGATAGGTATCGCTCTTTCAACCATTGTTGCGACGGCTGTGGGGTTCGTAGACAGGCCAGAGCAATTCATCTCGCTGAACTGGAAAGTGGGCCAGATCGCATTTGCGCTCGATATTGCCGGCGCGCTGAAGTGGAGCTTGTTCGGCAGCATATTCAGTCTGATGTTTATCGACATGTTCGACAGCATAGGGACGCTGGTGGCCTGCTGCGACAAGGCCAAGATGAGGGACCGGAACAACCAGATAGCCGGACTGGATAGATTATTGAGTATCGATGCGGTGGCGACCATGGGCGGGGCGATCTTAGGGACATCTACTACCACCTCCTATATCGAATCGGCAGCCGGCATAGAACAGGGCGGACGTACCGGCCTTACGTCGGTTTTCACAGGGGCGATATTCCTGCTGGCATTGTTCTTCGTGCCGGTCATAGCGATAGTCCCCGGCTATGCGACTGCACCGGCGCAAATTATGGTTGGAATTTTTATGGTCAAGGAATTCAAAAAGATAGACCTCCGGAGGCTGGATGAAGTCATACCGGCATTAATAATAATAGTTATGATTGCGGTAAGCTACAGTATCAGCAAAGGCTTGGCGCTGGGCTTTGTATCGTTTACGCTGCTGGAGATCCTTCTGGGAAAGATCAGGCAGGTAAAGCCCGCCATGTGGGTGATTGCGATTTTGTCACTAATATTTCTGGCACTGCACCAGATACCGGCGGCGATAAGGTATCTCGGTAGTCTCTCTTAGGACACACGTGAAGCCATTGGCACAGAAAGACCAGAGGGGGCGTTCTCGCAGATCCGTAATGTTTGTCGCTGCCATTTACTTGGTTCTGAGCGCAGCAAATGGGCGGTTGCAGGCGGGCATCTTGCAGGTGCACCCGAAGAATCCGCGTTATTTCACCGATGGCTCCGGCAAAGCTATTTATCTTGGTGGCCACCAAATTTTTGTGGATCTCCAGGACAATTCATACAATAAAGAGTTCATCAGAGATCGAAAACGTACTTTGGACTGGAACGAGTACCTGGATTTTGTGCAGATGCACAATCTGAACTACCTGCGTAACTGGGTGATATGGAGTACCGGCAGCGGACGCATGGCCCCGGTCAACAAGGCAATCGCTTATCCGATGCCGTACAAACGCGTCGAAGGCCACGGCAAGGCAAGCGATGGAGGGGACAAGTTCGATGTGCATCAGTTCTACGAGGCATTCTTTCAACGCCTGTGCGAAAGATGTGAGGACCTGCAGAAAAGGGGCATCTATGTTTCCATCATGCTCTTCGAGGTGTATGGCTTTCTGGATGGCGAGGCGTGCGGCGATCCGGTTCAAACGCTATGGGACGGAAACGTATTCAATAAAGCAAACAATGTGAACGGAATCCACGTGGACTACGATAACGACGGCAGGGGCATAGAGTTTTTCTATACCGAGGACGAAACGATTCGCAGGCTCCAGAGAGAGTACGTCAAGAAAGTCATAGACACGGTCAATCATCTTGATAATGTGATATATGAGATAGCGAACGAGCTTTATGCGCCGCAGTGGCAGCGTGAAATGATACGCTATATTAAAGGCTATGAGAAAACCAAGCCCAAGCAGCATCTGGTGCTGATGTCTCCCGGCGGAAGAATCCCCGGCGGCCAAGGCAAGCACGGCGCGTGGAAACAAATGCCGAAAGAGATGTTGGTCGAGAGCGATGCCGACTGTTTCGCAGTGGCGGGCGGTTGGAATTCCGGGCGTTACAGAAGCAAAGATCCGCCCGCCAATAATACCGGCAAGCCGGCGTTTGTGGACATGGACCACGTCGCGCCGGGCAGCGACGACGTGGGGTTTGTCTGGAGCGCGTTTACCAGGGGATATCATTTCAATCTTTACGATCAGCCGTTTGAGTCGCCGGATTCGGAAGGGCCCAATTGGCAGCGTGCCCGTCGCAATGTTGGCAAGACGGTTGAATATGCCGGAAGAATCGACCTTGTGCACATGAGTCCGAGAGATGATCTTTCCGCCACTACATTTTGTCTTGCAAAGCCCGGCTGCGAGTATATTGTATATCAGCCGGGCAGTTCATCATTTACGGTATCGGGGCTTGAACCCGGCGAGAAGTATCACTACGAATGGTATGATACTCAACGGGGCAGGCTCGCAGAGACAGGGCAGGCTAAAGCTTCAGACCCGGTGATGAAGTTTACTCCAGCCAACCGAGGCATGGTTCTGTATCTTAAAGGTGCAACGGGCACGAAATGATGGTGATTAAGGAGGTCGCGACATGGCAAAGGTACTTATTGGGGTCAATACGGAGTTTGTGCGACACGCAGATAAGCCCTTTGAGTGGGCTGTGGAAAAGGCCGCCCAGTTAGGCTACGACTACATTGAGCCTTGGGTGCACTGTGGCCGAGAGCTGATGAGTGAGGCTGGATACTATATGACCGTATCCATGCTGGACGACCCTTACCGGATCAAGCGGGCCTGTGAAAAGGCCGGGCTAAAACTATCCGGTTTATCTTGTCACAGCCCGCTTTGCAGGCCGGACATTAGCGGAAACTATCTCAAGCAGGCGATCCGCTTCGCAGCCGAGTGCGGCGCTCCGGTAGTCAATACCGATGAAGGCCCAAAACCCCCCTGGACGACCGAAGAGCAAGACCACGTTCTGAT
>CAZPJZ010000328.1:0-3802 GCA_964586995.1 uncultured Pirellulales bacterium
TCTTCGGATTATTTCAAGTTTGACTTGGAGAATTTCAAACTGCTTTCGCGCAGCTTCGATAGTCGTATCTGCCGGTATCCAATTCATTTCAATTTCAAGCCCTTCGACCTTTCTTAGCCATCCGGCCCATCAAGGACAATGAATTGTCTGGAAATTCGTTTTTCACATAATCGCTTTTGACAACCACTGTGTTATTAACGTGGCGACAATTCCGGCGATAAAACTTCCGATTAAGTAAATCCAGTGGTTTTTTATGTACTCTGCATACCATAAATTGCTCCGTAACCACCAGGAATTATATATTTCTCCAAGGCGTATCCCCTCACGAGTTAGGCTAACCCTCATGTGTGCGTGGGGACCGTTAACAATATCGGTTACGATTAAGCCCCGGTCCCTAAGACGACGGTCTACCCGTTCGTCCATTGGCTCCTTACACGGGAAGGAACTCATTCCGGCAAGGAAATTCTGATAGTAAAAAACCAGCGTTTTTCTCTCATTCTTTTGCAGCGACATAATTTTTATTTCCTAAAGCCAGATCCTTCGCTTCGCTCAGGATGACAATTGTCATCGTGCCAGTTGGAAGTTGTCTTCGCCTAAAAGTTGCTTCATTTTTCGGCAGAAATCTACGTCCGCATTGAAGCGCAGTTCCTTTCATTGGAAAAACCGAAGAATATACCCTTAGTTGACAAGTCCTAGCTGCCTTATAGATAATACAATTTCGAGGATTCGTCAAAGCATATTTTGTCGGACGAGAACGTATGCCAGAGAAGCGGCCGGTAAATAATTACTATGTCGATGAGGCGGGCGATTTGACACTTTTCAACAGGCGGGGACAGGTAATTGTTGGCAAGCAAGGCGTCTCCCGTGTGTTCATGGTCGGAGTGGCTTACCTTCCTGACCCTCAGTTGGTTCATCAGAGGCTCGAGGATCTCCGAGCGGAATTGCTTGCAGACCCGTACTTCAAAGACGTCCCCTCCCTTCGACCGCAAGCGAAAAAGACCGCTGTTTGCTTCCATGCGAATGATGACCTTGCTGAGGTCAGACGAGAGGTCTTCAGACTCTTGCCACAGCTTGGTGCCAAGGTCTTGGTTGCGATAAGACGGAAAGAGTATCTGGTTATGAGCGCTCGTTTGTTGCAGCTCCGCCAGTCGAAGATTTCTGCCAATGACGTTTACGATGACCTGGTCAAAAGGCTCTTCAAGACAACTCTGCACACGGCAGAAAAGAATCGCATAGTCTTTGCCAGGCGAGGCAAAGCTGTTCGCCAGCACGCTCTGGAGGAGGCGATCAGGAAAGCGAAATTGAACTTTGAGAGAAAAACAGGAATTAGCTGTCACAGTGAGAATGTGCTATTTTCGGCATATCCGTCAGAGCACTCTGGCCTGCAGGTAATAGACTATTATCTATGGGCTTTGCAGCGCTTGTTCGAGCGGGGTGAGGACAGGTTCTTTCATCTGCTCGCCCCAGGGTACCGCTTGATTATGGACTTGGACGATACGAGGAATAGGCCCTATGGTGAGTGGTACGGTGACTCTAACCGATTGGATCGCCAAAAAATAAAGCCCGTAGTAGGCTAGGTTCAACCGGACAAGCCGCTTAAACACACGGCGTGAAGCCGACGTTCACCTACCAGGGCAATATAAAGTATAACGATTTGATCAGAATGTTCAAGGAAAGCCCCGAGTTTCTGTACATTTTTTTGAAAATCTACCTCGCGAGCTGGAAATTGTCGTCGCCGACGAGCTGTTTCATCTTCCTACAGAAGTCAGGGTTCGGATTGACGGATAGCTCTTTGTCGGCGGCGGCGTAGACCCTGCCTTTGTCGGTTCGCAGCGCAACATAAACCGGACTTTTGCCTTTGTGGCTCTGGCATAGGCTCTTTATCAGTGCGACCTTTTCTTTGGTGACGTCTTTGGCGTCAAGCCGAATTCTGACCTGGGCAGCTAATTTTTCTCGAACCTCGTCCAGAGTTATCAACTCAGCCGCAATGATGTTGGGTTTTTCCCTTCGCAGGTCGAGCTTGCCCTTGACGAAAACAACCGCGTCTTGTGCAAGTGCACCGGCGTATTTGTTCAGCGCATCCGGGAACATCACCACTTCGACCTGTCCCTGCAGGTCTTCCAGGACAAAGACTGCCATTTTTGCCCCGGCGTTTCGCCCGCTCTTTGTCAGGTTGTATCTGATTTTGGCGATCATTCCGCCGATGACGACCTTCTGGCCTTCGCCGGCATCGGCTAACTGCGAAGTATTGTGCGTCGAATAAAGGCTTATCGTTTCCGCATGATGGCTGAGCGGATTGCTGGTAACGTAAAAGCCGAGCACCTGCTTTTCGTAAGCTAACATTTGCGCTTCGGGCCAGGGCGGGACATCAGGCAGCCGTTTGTGGTCCTGCGAATAATCGGTGCCGCCGGCGATTTGCCCGAAGAAACTCATCTGGCCGTTGTGTCTATCCACCTGAAGGTCGGCGCCGATTTCCATAGCTTTTTCCAGGCCGGCGGTCATCTGGGCACGGTTTCCACCCAGCCGGTCGAATGCCCCCGCCTTTATCAGCGATTCGAGGGTTTGTTTGTTGGCGGCTTTCAAATCGACATTTTCGCAGAAATGAAACATGCTCTCGAATCGGCCAATCTTTTCCCGCACCTTTATAATGTGCTCGATCGCTTTTTCACTGACGCCTTTTACAGCCGCCAGCCCGAAACGTATCAGGCCTTTCTTCTGGCCGTCGTCCCGTTTATGAACGGGCGTAAAATATACGCCGCTTTCGTTAATGTCCGGCGCGGTGACTTCGATGTCCATTTCGGCGCATTCGTTGACGTACTCTACTACCTTATCGGTGTTGTCGATTTCAAAAGTAAGTAGCGCCGCCATAAATTCTACGGGCCAATGCGCCTTCATATAGGCGGTCTGAAATGCGATAAAGGCGTACCGGGTTGAATGACTTTTATTGAAGCCGTAGCCGGCAAAGCGTTCGATAAGCTCGAAAATCTGCCCAGCCTGCTCGGCTTTCAGACCCTTCTCAACACATCCGGCAATAAATCGTTCTCTCTCTTTGGCGATAACCTTGGCCTTTTTCTTGCTTATGGCTTTTATCAGTGCGTATGCCTCCCGCAGCGGTATGTCGCCGAGCCGATTGCAGATTTGCATTACCTGCTCCTGGTAGACCATAATGCCGTATGTCTCATCCAGGATTTCGTGCATAATCGGGTGCGGCAGGCGCCATTTTGTGCCATGTTTGCGGTCGATGTAGTCGGGAATTAGTACCATCGGCCCGGGCCGGTACAACGCATTGGCGGCTATCAAGTCCTCGATTCTGTCCGGCTTCATCTGGATCAGCATGTTCTGCATCCCTGCGGACTCAAATTGAAAGACGCCTTTGGTTCTGCCGGCTGAAAACAGCTCAAAGACCTTCGCATCGGCAAGGTCGAGCTTCTCCAGGTCGATTTCCACGCCGTGAGTCTCTTTGACCAGTTGGCGTGCCCGTTCCAGAACGCTGAGAGTTTTCAGGCCCAGAAAGTCCATTTTCAGAAGTCCTACTTTCTCGACCATCGGGCCTTCAAACTGGGTTACGATGTCCTCAGAACCGGAGGCTTTATAAAGCGGCACAAAATTGGTCAGCGGTTCATCGGCGATAACAATCCCGGCGGCGTGAACCGATGCGTGCCGGGCAAGACCTTCGAGCTTCTTGCAGATGTCTATCACTTTTCTGGTCTGCTCGCTTTGTTCGTAGGCCTGCTTCAACTGGGGCTCACTGCTAAGGGCCTTATCCAGCGTCATATCCAGCGAGAAAGGCACCAGCTTGGCT
>CAZPJZ010000329.1:0-3795 GCA_964586995.1 uncultured Pirellulales bacterium
GCGCCGTCACATCCGCCGCTTCCTTAGCCACCGTGTCCGGCGAAAAATGAAAACAGCCCTTCATTGATCTAATCGGCTCTTTCAGCCCTTTACCTTCACGGACAAATAATGGATAAACTAAATCGTCAACGCTCAGAGTGGTCTGACGCACCAGTCTTCGCATCGCATCACTACTTCGCAGCCGTCGCATCCTGGTTCTTGGAAAAGCCATAACAAACTCCTTCGGAGAAATCCGAATATCGAAATCCGAAATTCGAAACAAATACAAAATCTCAATTTCGCAATGTCCAAAACCGGATTTCGAATTGTGGTCATTTGAATTTGTTTCGTGCTTCGATATTCGTATTTCGAATTTTTACTCTGCTATTTCTTCGTCTGTCAGGTAACAGGCCGGCTCATTCAGCCAGTACTTATCGTCAGCACTGTCGCCCAGGAATCGGTAGTTGCCTTTGCATAGATCGAACCACGTGCAGCGAAGGCACCTCTTATCGGCAAAGTCGGACTTGTTGCGCAGCTTGTTCAGGACCGGATCGCTTGAGTTTTGCCAGATATTTTGTAACGCTTCGTCCTTAATGTTGCCGAGCGAATAATTCCGCCAGAACTGGTCCGGATATACGTCGCCGTTCCAGCCGACGCAAACAATTTTTTCGCCGATCTTGTTGCCACCGTTGGCGAGCAGCAGTTTCTGCGCCTCGTCATATCGCGGATTATTTTGCCTTTTCATCCTCATCAGAAGATAAGGCCCGTCGGCGTGGTTGTCCACCGTCAGGACCTCATCCACGAGCCCTTTGCGGACGAACGCGTCCGTCCTATCTATGATGGCATCGACAACCTGCCGGGTCTGCTGGGCCGTTACGGCGTGCCTTTTCAGCTTCTGCGCCCGGCCGCTGCGGATCAGATGATAGAAGCAAATCCTGCGCACACCCGCCGAGGCCGCAATGTCAAAAACAGCCGGCACCTGCTCGGCGTTCGCCTTGGTTATGGTAAATCGCAATCCGGCTCGGATGCCCGCTTCCTGGCAGTTTTGAATTCCCGCCAGAGCCGCTTTGAAGCTGCCCTCGGTCTGTCTGAACTGGTCGTGGAACAGCTCTTTGCCGTCGATAGAGATGCCGACGTAACTGACGCCGGACTCACCCAGTTTTTTCGCCGCTGCTGCATCAATTAGCGTCCCGTTACTTGAGAGGACCGCCCGCAGGCCGAAGCGCTTTGCCTCGGCCAGCAATTCAAACAGATCACTTCGCAGCATCGGCTCACCGCCGCTAAATAGCACCACCGGACATTGCATCGCCGCCGCTTGCCCGAGCATCTGTTTGGCATGGGCTGTCGTTAGCTCATCGCTCCGGCTACTCGGGCCGGAAGAACTATAGCAGTGCAGACACTTCAGATTACACCGGGCGGTGCAATTATAGACCACCACCGGGCCGAACGAATTGTCCGCCGAGTACCGCAAATGATCCGACTCACCGGAAACGCCACAATACAGCTTTGAGACGTTGATCATCTGTACGTTCTCTCGATTGCCTCGAGCAACCCGTCGATTGTATGTTCGCTGGCCTCCACATCAACTCTGACACCGAGCTTTCTGGCCTGCCCGGAAGTCACCGGCCCAATGGATGCCACTTTGACACTACTGGAATTTACCAAGTCGCACGGAATTTGTTCGAAAAATGCCTTGGCCGAAGAGGGACTGGCAAACGTCAGCCAATCGATCTTGCCCTGCGCGATTTTCTCGACCAGCCGAGCGCTTTGCCCGGTCACTGTCTCAATGTCATAGACGGGCACATCATCGACTTTGGCGCCGCCCTGCCGCAACAGCTCAGGCAGCTCCTCTGAAGCGAGCCGCGACCGTAGAAGCAGAACCTCTTTGGCCCGCAAATTCTCAGTTTTGAGCAATTGCCTGCCCAGCTCTTCACTGGTAAATACATCCGGCACGAAATCGGCCTTGATGCCGAACTCTGCCAGCTTGGCGGCGGTTTCACTTCCTATTGCCGCAACTTTTGCAGAGCCAAAGACCCGGCTGTCCTTGCCCAATTCGTGCAGGCAGTCAAAAAAAATGCTCACTGCGTTGGCGCTGGTGAAGATTACCCAATCGTACTGTGAAAATCTGCCAAGCGTTCGAAGAAACTCATTTGCCCGCGTCAAGGGCCTGATTCGTATGGTTGGAAATTCTATAGGGCTGCCCCCCCGCTGAATGATTTTGGCGGCAAAGTTGGCATTGCCCCGCACATCTCGCGTCACCACAATAGTCTTGCCAAAAAGCGGTTTTTTCATAAACCAGCTCAGCCGCACGTCACTGTCGGCGGCGGCACCAATTATCACAACGGCAGGCGGCTCAATCCCCTGCTGCCTGCATTCGTCATCTATCTGAGCAAGCGCAGCCTTTGCCACTTTCTGGCTCGGAAAAGTCGCGTCGGCGATGACCGCCGCAGGCGTCGTCTTTGCCATGCCGTTTGCGATCAGTTGCTCGGCGATAGCCGCCAGATTTCCCACCCCCATATAGAAGACAATCGTGCCGCCGAACTTGGCCAGCCAGCTCCAATCGATATTGCTCTGGTCTTTGCCCTCGGCCTCCCGGCCTGTCACGAAGACCACCTGCGAACTGTGCTCTCTGTCCGTCAGCATGATGCCGGTGTAGCCGGCCGCTGCGATGGCGGCGGTCACGCCGGGCACAATCTCAAAACCGATACCCGCCTCAGTACATAGTGCCGCCTCTTCGGCACACCGCCCGAAAATGCACGGGTCGCCGCCCTTTAGCCGCACGACGGTCTTTCCGTTGGACGCCTTTTCGACGAGCATCTTATTGATCTGCCGCTGGGTAAACGAGCCGGGGCCGATCCGCTTGGGCACGCCGATGATCTCGGCATCTTTGCGGGCAAATTTGAGCAACGCCGGATTGGCCAGCTTATCATAGATGACGCAGTCGGCGGCTGCAAGAACCTCCGCCCCGCGAACGGTAATCAAATCCGCCCTACCCGGTCCAGCCCCAACGAGATATACAAAACCTTTTGTAGCCACAATTTCACACAGAAAATAGACACAGACTTTTATTTAGCCCGCCAATCTATTGGCGGGTTACTTATCAGAACATGGTACGTGCAACATACCCTACGAGACGCACCGTTGGTTCTACTATGACCCATTCGCAGTCCTTCCGTTTGCGAGTCTTGCAAGGATTTCTCTGCCGCCGTCCTGGAGCAGCACCTGCGCAAGCTGTTTGCCAAGAGCCCGAGCTTTTACAGCAGGACCTGCAATTTCTCGCCTGAAGAAATTTTCGCCCTGCGGGTCTGCAATAAATGCGTAAATTTCTATCTCATCACCCTCGATAGTGGCAAAAGCCCCCACGGGGGCCCGGCATCCACATTGCATCGTCACCAGGACCTGCCTCTCTGCCAACGTTATGGCCCTTGCTCTGGCATCATCTATAGCAGCAACGAGACTGTTCGTCTCGGCATCGTCACTTCTGGTCTGAACGGCCAGCGCACCCTGAGCCGGTGCAGGAATATACTGCCTTGGGTCAAGACAAAAGGATATTTTATCGCCCAAGCCGATTCTTTCCACGCCCGCCCGCGCCAAAATAACCGCGTCAAAGTCTCCCTTATCCAGCTTTCTAATTCGCGTCTGCACGTTGCCGCGAATGGGAACGGGTTCGAGGTCTGCTCTTAAGCGTCTAAGCTGAACGGCACGTCTTAAGCTCGATGTGCCGATTCTCGCACAGGCCGGGAGCTGCTCTATTGAACTGACCGGCTCGCTCGCCACCAAGCAGTCTTCGGCAAATTGCCTATCGCAAACCGCCGC
>CAZPJZ010000330.1:0-3791 GCA_964586995.1 uncultured Pirellulales bacterium
ATCAGCAGACAGCTCTGGTGGGGACATCAAATACCAGTGTGGCGATGCAGGGCAAAAACTGGATCTGGCCATCCAAGCAAGACACTATATCCTGAGCAGTATCGAATTGAATTGCAGAAACGGCTGGACGACTTCTCAGGACATATGGGAACGGGTACGTACCATGTACTTGTCGATCCCAAAAGGTACGAGTTTTTCATTTGTTCTTCGTCTAATCATGCGGACGAGCCTCTAAATAAAGTTGTATCCATCCTGGACTTCATCCATTCTCCGGGATTTGTAGAGGGGCAAACGACGATCCCCTTCACTGTGCCCGACTTCCCAAGCGAGCAAGCATATAATGCCACCCATGAGATCCTCAAAATGATCGGCACTATGGAGCGTGATCAAGATGTTCTCGATACATGGTTCTCGTCGGCGCTTTGGCCTTTTAGCACGATGGGTTGGCCGGATGATACGCCGGAACTGAAAACATTCTATCCGGGAAACGTACTCTGTACGGCACGCGAGATTATCACGCTGTGGGTTTCGCGAATGGTGATGATGGGCCAGTATTGCGTGGGCGATATTCCATTCACTGATGTCTACATCCACGCGATGATACAGGATGGCCAAGGGCGAAAGATGTCCAAGAGCCTGGGCAACGGCATCGACCCGCTGGTCGCGATTGACAGCCACGGTGCCGATGCGATGCGGTTCACGCTGGCCAGCATGACCACGGATACGCAGGATATTCGTATGCCGGTAGTATCGATGACGCTACCCGATGGACGGCAAGCCAATACCTCGCCCAAGTTCGATATTGGCCGAAACTTCTGCAACAAACTCTGGAACGCCTCGCGTTTTGCCTTGATGAATCTGCAGGGCCTTGACCCCGCCAAATTCGACCGCGACAGGATGGATATCACCGACAGATGGATTCTTTCACGCCTGGCCCGGACTATCTCTGAGGTCACAGAGTCGCTTAACCAGTACAAATACAGTGAGCCTTTAGCCCAGCTTTACAGATTCTTCTGGAACGAATTCTGCGACTGGTATCTTGAGTGGATCAAGCCCAGATTGCACGATGAGCAGAAAAGACCAACCGCCCAGAACGTGTTGGCCTTTGTGCTGGACCAGACCTTGCGGCTGCTGCACCCCTTCGTGCCGTTCATCACCGAAGGGATATTCCAGAAGCTAAACGAAATTGCACCCGTGAGGGGTCTGGAGGGCCTTGCGCAACTCCCCAACTCAGAGGCACTTGTCATAGCTGTGTGGCCCACAAGACTCGATGTGCTCCTGGACGAGAATGCCGAGGAAAGAATTACAAAGATTCAAGATACGGTCCGCGCGGTACGGGACATCGAGAACAAGTACAACCTGAAGATTGTGCAGACGGTTTCCGCGAATGCTGAAGTAGATTATTGGCGCGGCGTACTGAATGAGAACAGGGACCTGATATGTAGTATGGCCGGAGTGGTAAACTTTCAAGCGGGGAAGGGGCTTCTAAAACCCGCCAATTCTGCCACAGCTATAGTCGACGATATGCAGATTTACGTGCACGATGTGATTGACGTAGAGGCAGAAAGAAGCCGGCTGGAAAAACAGAAGCAGCAGATAGAAAAAGCTAAGAGCGGCGTAGAGGCTAAACTCGCCAATAAGGATTTTATTACAAGAGCCAAACCGGAAGTGGTCGCTCAGGCCAGAAAAAGGCTGGCGGAGCTGTCGGAGCAGGTGCAGACAGTCGAAAGACACCTTTCGGACCTCGCTGACTAAAGGAAAAAGGTGGTGCAGAGATGGACGTAGAAGTTGAACTGTCGCGTATAATCATCAACGAGGCATCCGACCAGCAGATAATTGTTTTGAAGGAGCGTCACGGTGAGCGAGGGTTCCCCATTGTGATCGGCATCGTTGAAATCTTTGCCATCGATCGGCGACTAAAGGGGATCACGCCCCCGCGTCCCATGACACACGACCTGTTGGACAGTATCATCGAACAGCTCGGGGCAAAAATTGACAAGATAGTAATAAGCGACCTGCGCAATCACACCTTCTATGCCGAAATACACCTGAGCGTGAACGGCCGAACGGTCACGATTGATTCGCGGCCTTCCGACGCTATTGCTCTGGGAGCGGCATCAAACGTCCCCATCTACGTCGCCGAGCACGTGCTTGAGAAGACGTCCCAGTAAAATGCAGCCGACGCTTATGCGGCTTGTTTGGTTGTCCGGAAGCTCGAAACAACCAGCAGCCCCACCGCAATACAGAGCATCGTATCCGCCGCGTTGAAAGCCGGCCAGCGATAGTCGTGATAATACAGCTCGATGAAATCGCGCACGTGACCTTGATTGAAGACCCTGTCCCAGAGGTTGCCGCAGACACCGGCAGCAAACAGCGCCAGCGCGACGTGCACCAAGCTTTGTCGCCCCCCGCTAAAAAGAAATACGGCAACAACGACTATCACTGCAACAATCGAAACCGTCAGAAGCAAGTGATACTGTCCGGCCGCGAGCCCAAAAGCCGCGCCCTGGTTCAGCGCTATTACCAGCCGCAGAAATCCATCTATAACGGATACACTTTCGTCGGGCTTTAGCCAATTGAATACGGCGCTTTTGCTCCAAAGGTCGAGCGTCAGACCGGCTGCCAGCAGTGACCAGAAAACAAGCTGTGCCTTCCAGCCCGGCAGGGCAGAGAACCAGCGATTCAGAAAGACCCGCCTTGAACTCGGTCGGGCGACATTATTTTGACCGTTCAATTTCACAAAGCCCAATATGTCACCAGATTGTTTAGCCGTCCCACCTGGAACACGTCTTTATAAGCTCTGACAACTTCTGCCGTTGAGGCTGATTAGGTTCTATACTCAAAGACAAGCGCCACTGCTCGATGGCTCTGGACCTAAGCTGTCTATCACCCGTCCGCAGAGACTTAACCATGTAGGCCACGCCCAAAGCTCTGCGGGCCTCCCAGTCCCGCCCATCAAGGAAAATAGCCCTGCGATAACTTTCAACCGCTGCGTCGGCGTCGTCGAGCTTCAAGCAGCAATGCCCGAGAGACCGATAGGCGGCGGCGTTGCCGGGCTGCATCTGCGTCACCAAGGTCAGCAGGTCTTTCGCCTCGGCGTACCGAGCGGCTTTCAAATATACCGCTGCCAGTGAAATCATCAGCGTGGGACTGTTGGTGTCTATCCTCAGTGCGTACTTGTACGCCGCAGCCGCCCGGTCGTAGTCCTTCTGCGACGCGTATATCTGGCCCAGAAGCACTTGCGGCTCACTGGCATTCGGGGCAATCTGGGCGGCCCGACGGGCAACTCTTAGAGCCTGGTTATAGTCCTGAATCTGGAAGTAGCATCTGGCGGCACTGATATACGCTTGCAGATGGTCGGCGTCAAGCTCACAAGCTCTGCCGTCCACGGCATTAACATGCAGATCGGCCGCTTGCTGCTCCTGGTGACACCCGGTGTACAGGAATAGACCGGTGCCACCGAGACTTACGCACGCACAGAATTTGACGGTTCTGCTAACAGACACGAGCTGGCCTTTCCAATCGCGTAACGACCGTTATCTGCGAATGTTTCGACACAGCATCCAATTCAGCACCAATTATAGCACAGCGACTATAGCTGTCAAAGACTTTAGGCATCGGGCAGCGCGCCGTTCAGTGTGTCGACGGGGCATCACTCATTCCTCGCCCGCCACGTGAAAGAATCCGCTGGGAGACGGATTGCGCCAGTGAGGTTGCTCCCCTAAGAGGCGAGATGTGCCAAGACCCATCCCAAATTGCTCTGGAGCCACTCTCAAAGCTCTTGCCACTGT
>CAZPJZ010000331.1:0-3788 GCA_964586995.1 uncultured Pirellulales bacterium
GTTTCACAGACCGGCTCGCCGAAATATGATTTGCTCGCCTCGGCAGTGCCGCCGTAGGCGCCCATGTTGATTCTGCCGCCGTTGGGAAATGGCTCGAATCCGATGGCTGACATCGGATCTCCGGCGTCGATACAGGGGCTTGTGACATTATCTTTTACCCAGCTTTGGCTTTGCGGATTCCACCTGCCCGCCTGAGATTTGAGATGATAATCACCATTGACCCAGAAATCGTCGTTTGGGTCTCCAGGTGTTTCATTTGGGTCCCAGTAGCCAGGATCAGCGAAACATGGGTCGGTGTCAGTGTTCCCTTCGTCCGGCCAGCCGCCCTCCACGTCACTGTAGGTAATCTGGATATCAGATTTATCGCCATTGAACACCTCATCTCTGCCGTCCCACAGAATACAATTGCTGAACTTAGGGTTGCTGTACCACCAGCTATAAATACAACCGCCCCCTCTGCGAGCCAGATTCTCGCTGAATGTGCAATTGCTTATTGAGGGGCTGCTGTAATAACAGTAAATCCCACCGCCATAATCTGCACTATTGCCAGCCATGAGGCAATTGCTGATCAATAGGTGACTACTGATGGAAGCAAGACCATCACAACGAATTCCGCCACCTTCAAAGGCATCTCTGCCATTGCCGATGATTACACAATTCTTTACTTGCGTATCGGTTCGATAGCTAAAGTATATGCCGCTCTTGGTGTTTCCACTGACGGTACAGTTCGTGATCGTTGCATTGCTTCCACAGCAGTAAATCCCCCAGCCTTGGTTGTTACTAATTACGCAGTTAGTGATCGTTGCATTAGACTTTAGTCCATAGCAGAAAATCCCAAACAATTCATTGCTGCTAATCGTGCAGTCTATGACTGTAGGATTGCTGCTTGTTAGGGTGGTCCACTCGCCACAGTAGATGCCGCCCCCACCGTTGTTGCATATCTTGCAGTTTTTTATCGTTGGGCTGCTTCCGTTACAGTAGATGCCCGCGCCTTTGTTGTAACCACTGATGACGATAAGACCATCGACGATTCCCCGAGGTAACGGTTCAGGTTGTTTTAGATAACCGTTGATGATGGTAAGACCGTCGATGATCGAGTGCGCATCTTCGAGACTGTGAAAGTAGAAGCCTCCGTGTGGTTCTTGTTCCGTTCCATTGCAGTCAATTATGCAATTCTCGGGTCCGTTTTCGCTGCGCACTGTAATGGGCTTGCCCCTGAAGTCGATGTCGCGGTTGCCACCGCCGGTGTAGGTACCGGGCTTGACGACAACAACGTCGCCATCGTTGGCATCGTCGATGGCCGCCTGGATGTTATTGAAATCTGCTGGGCCGTCGTCATCCACGTGGATGGTTCGTCCCGCAAAGGCAGCCGATCCCACTGCCAGCACAAAGGCGGTTGCGGTGAGCCAGATTCTTAGGCTGCTGCCTGGCATATTCGTACCTCCTGATAGAATCAGGCCTCGGCCTCCCTCACCTGTATAACAGGATTTTAGCAAATCGAGGGCCTTCTGTCCAGAAGCAAGCTGGCATGCTGTGTCGAGCCGCAGGTCAGTAGCCCGGTGGCAAGTTCAGTGAGAGCCGGCGAAAAGCGAAAATGGCTGAATTTTTTTGCCCGGTTCTGGCTGGCCAAAGAGCCGATTTTATTGGACAGTTCAAAAGGGGACTGGGAAAGTCCTTTATCGGTCTGCTATATGTAGTGGTCTGGCCGGAAGCCTATCTGATATATGGTATTTTGCGTTATGGGGCGTTACGTCGCGGCTGGTGCGGGCTGCTAAAGAAAAGATGCGGGGCCGGTCGATATTGAGCAAGTCGGTCAGGACTTGCCTGAATGTCGGGGTGCCGGCCATTAAGGACGTATAGTATGGACAAAAGGGAGTTGATAGACTGCATTTGCGAGATCAACAGAAGCGCCAAACCCGAATTCCTCGCCAAGTTCTCAGAGGAGGATCTGAACGCCTATCTTGAGCACCTGATGGAGCTGGATCTGCAAGAATTGGCTGTTTGCAGTTAAAGGGTGATTTACTCAGTGAGGTCGCCAAGCCCATCTCTTCTGGGTGGGCCGGACGGCCGTCTGTCTTGGCGCTGCTCCTGCTGCGACGGCCTGCTCGGCGTTGTCGCAGCCCTTGTGATTTCGGATGACGCCACGAAAGGAATCACCGCCGGTGCGCGGTCGGCGGCAACGGGTGTCGGCACCTCGGCAACACTGTTTTGCTTGAATTGGGCCAGCACCGGCACGTGACCTCTGGGCACACAAAAGACAAAGTCGATGTATCGAACTCTGGCTTGCTCTTCGAAATCCTCCCGCTGCAACTGTATCAAGTAGCTCTGCTGCAGCTCGTTAGCCGATCGCAGATGGCCGATCGGATAAATGTTTACGCCTTTTCCCGTCAGCCGATCTGCGCCGGTCGGCTTGCAGATTAGTCTCAGTTGGGACAGGGCAAATGTTCCGGCGTCGAACGGCGTGCCGCTTTTTAGGGCTTCTTTCTTTATTCCTATCCGCACGACCATCAGGTCGTAATCGCCTTTTTGCCAGCCGGGCAAAGGCACGGGCTTCGTCGTTGTCCCTTGCGTTGGTGTTCTTAGCGCATCCGGGCGCGACAGCAGCTCTTCTACCTGCTGTCTGATGGCGGCGGGAGCCGGCCAGGCTGCTGCCTTTGCCGGCAGCTCGATAGCCGCCGAACTGGTCATAATGGGTATTTCATCGCCGATGAACAGGCGGTTCAGGAAAAGCTGGTCCAGAAAGCCCGCATGGAGCGTGGCGAAGCTTCTTTTGCCGCTGAGGCCGCCGTTGCTCAGCAGGCTAAACAGTCCCGTGGCCAGGCCGTCGACGTTCAGCAGGACCTTTTGCCGGCCCTGCTCGAAGCGCTGATAAGGATAGTTGATTGGCAGCGGCCCTATTTGAAGGGCCGTGAGCACCAGGCCGGACACGATAAGGCCAAGGAAAAGACCGCAGATCACGCGTCCCACGCGCTCGGGCCAGAGCCCAAGATCGATGGGCTGGCGGGTCAACTGAGTGACGGCGGTTTGCATGATGGCAAAGGCCAGAACCAGCAGGAGCACAAAACATATCAGTTGTGCCCACAGGGCCACCGAAGGCAAGTACCCGCTGAGGTATCCGGCCAGAGGCTCGAAAAAGGAGAAAGCCACTACGCCGGCACAAATCGTGACGATAATTGTGGCAAAGGCCTTTACCACGCTGCCTTTGAGATACTGATAGGCAACACAGGCGGCGATGATTAGTACAACGCCCAAATTGGCTATCCACATGACGATATCTCCTGTTTATCCGACGTATCGCTCAACCGCATACGCAGGTTGAGACGCTATGTTTTCGGCTGCGGACTCTTTGCGTCTTGCGCTTTAGGTGCCGCGATCGCTCGCAGCATTTCGTTTATCGCGGTTGTGCCGCTAATGACCTTTCTCAGGGCCTGCTCTTGTAGATAAAGCATCTTGGCCCGCCTGAATTGCATGCCGATCTCCGACAGCGTTTTTGACTGCACGATGTCCTTTCGCAGCTCATCATTTATGATAATCATCTCGAACACGGCGGTCCTGCCGACGAAGCCGGTTTCCTGGCAGTTTTCACAGGGCGAAGGCTTGCCCCGCTTGTCGTAGACCACCTTGCCCACGCGGTAAAGCGCCTTGACTTTGTCGGCGGCGATGTTGTATTTTCTGAATAGGTCTTTGTTCGGTGCATACGCCTGCTTGCACTCGTTGCAGAGTTTTCTGAGCAGCCGTTGATTGCTGACGCCCAAAAGCGTCTCGGCCACCGCGTTTTTGTTGCCGAC
>CAZPJZ010000332.1:0-3782 GCA_964586995.1 uncultured Pirellulales bacterium
CCGCCAGATCGTTGATCCGCAATGTGCTGACCCGGACCGGTATAATGACGAAATACCACTCATTGACACCAATTTTTTTTGACCGAGTGGTCCTGGGACATCCCAGGACTGTTCTTCTTTGTATGCTGGCGGCGGTTGCCGTTCTAACCTTTCAGGCCAGACGTTTCAGGCTGGACGCCTCGGCCGAGACGCTGGTTCTGGAGAATGACGAAGACCTGCGTTACGCCAGGCTGATCAGTTCTCGTTACGGACAGCAGGACTTTCTGGTCCTGACCTATACTCCCAGAGGCGACATGCTCTCGGAAAAAACGCTGGCCACACTGGCCCGGCTACGAGACGATTTGCGGTCCTTGGAATCCGTCTCGTCGGTTCTTTCCATTCTGGATGTCCCTTTGCTGGCCAGTCCACCGGTCTCACTCAAAGAGCTTACCGGCGACCTTCCCACCCTCGAGTCCCCGGCGGTTGACAGGGATTTGGCCCGGATGGAACTTCGCGACAGTCCCCTTTTTCAGAATCTGCTGCTGAGCCGCGATTTGCAGACTACGGCGCTACTGGTCAATTTCGCGGGCGATCAGGTCTATCGCGATTTGCTGGAGCGGCGCGAGCAATTGCAGCAGAACAAAGCCTCCGGCTCGCTGACGGCGGCAGAGCGTGCCGAGCTGAAGCTCGCCGGGACGCAGTTCCAGCAACATAGGGATAAAATGAGGCGGCAGCGCCATCAGGACATCGCGGCGATACGGACCATCATGGATAACTACCGCCGTGATGCGGACCTGTTCCTCGGCGGTGTCAGTATGATTGCGGACGATATGATCACGTTCATCAGGAACGACCTGAAGTTGTTCGGTCTGGGGGTCCTGCTCTTTCTGGTCCTGACGCTGGGCATTATCTTCGGCAGAATCCGCTGGATATGCCTGCCGATGCTCTGCTGCATGGTCTCGGCGATCTGCATGATCGGTCTATTAGGGTGGCTTGGCTGGGAGGTGACGGTCATATCCGCCAATTTCATTTCTTTGCAGTTGATCTTCACCATGGCCATTGCGATTCATCTGATTGTGCGGTATAGGGAATTACTCGCCCAGAGTCCGCAAAAGCCCCATCGCGAGCTGATTCTCGATACCGTGCGGCTGATGCAGAGGCCGTGTGTGTACACGGTGCTAACCACGATAGCCGGCTTTGGGTCTCTGGTGTTTTGCGATATTCTGCCGGTCATCATGTTCGGCTGGATGATGATAGTCGGTTTGCTGGTGTCGCTGGTCGTGACGTTTTTGCTTTTTGCCGCCGTGCTGGTACTGCTGCCGAAAGAAACGCCAAGCGGCAGACGCCGGTGGGGTTTTTCCCCGACATCCATTCTGGCGCGGTTCACCGAAGCCCACGGTGTACTGATCCTGGTCCTCACCGGTCTGGTCCTGGCTCTTAGCCTCGTCGGCGTCTCAAGATTAGAGGTGGAAAACAGCTTCATCAATTACTTTAAGGAAACCACCGAGATTTATCAGGGCATGAAAGTAATCGACCAACGACTGGGCGGCACCACTCCGCTGGATGTCATCGTGGAGTTCGAGGATCCCGATGTACCATCGGCGATTGCCGAGCCAGCCACTGTAGAGGGCGGCGATGTATTCGATGAGTTCGACGACCTTGACAAGGCCGCATCGGACGAGAAATACTGGCTCACCGCAGAAAAGATGGCCCGCGTCAAGGCCGTGCACCTCTATCTTGAAAACCTGCCACAGATTGGCAAGGTCTTGTCGTTGGCCACTATGTTAAGCGTCGCGGAGAAGTTGAAAGGCGGCAAGCCTCTGGACAGCTTTGAGCTCGCTCTGCTCTATAGTCAGACCCCGGAGCAGTTCAAGACCATGCTGATCAAACCCTATGTCTCGGCTGAGCATAATCAGGTCCGCTTCTGGGCCCGAGTCAGGGACTCCGAGAAGACTCTGAGGCGCAATGAGCTACTTAATAGGATCAAGGCAGACCTGACCGGCGTGTTTGGCTTTGACGAGAAACATGTTCATCTGGCCGGTCTGCTGGTCCTATACAACAACATGCTACAAAGCCTGTTCGGCTCCCAGATACTGACACTGGGCATCACTGTGCTGGTGCTGACGGGGATGTTTCTGATGCTGTTCAGGTCGTTGAAAATAGCGTTGATGGCCATGGTTCCGAACGTGCTTCCCGTCGCCACTGTGCTTGGTTTAATGGGCTGGCTGAACATCCCTCTGGACATGATGACAATAACCATTGCGGCCATTGGGATGGGGGTAGCCGTCGACGGCACGATTCACTATATCCATAGATTCAAGCACGAATTTCAGAAAGACGGGAATTACTTAGCCGCGATGCATCGATGTCATGGAAGCACCGGCTATGCCATGTACTATACGTCGGTGACAATTATAATGGGTTTTTCCATCCTTACGCTGTCCAATTTTATTCCCAGCGTTTATTTCGGTCTGCTGACCGGATTCACGATGTTCGTAGCGCTTCTTGCCGATCTTACTCTTTCGCCGGAGATGCTGATTCTGGTAAAACCGTTTGGCAAGGAAACTTGATAGTTCGAGATGAGAACCGTCAACACGGTATTCGTTATCCTGGCCGCCACAATGGCGGGCTGCGCTTCTGTCGAGAAGACCGACCCGGCAGAATTACCTGCCGGCGGCCCCATCTTGCCGCAGGAGTCGCCGGGGCCTGCCAATACCGATTTTGACTTGCTGGAAGAGGAGCTCGCCGAGCAGATGGTGGAGGTGGCGGACCCGCTGGAGCCCTGGAATCGGATGATGTTCCATGTGAACGACGGACTGTACTTCTGGGTGTTCAAACCCGTCGCCCAGGCATACAAAGATGTGACACCGGAGCCGGCTCGGATCGGAGTCCTTAATTTTTTCCACAATCTCAGTACGCCTGTTCGTCTGGTCAACTGCCTGCTCCAGGGCAAAGGCGATGCGGCCGGGGTGGAGTTGGACCGGTTCGCTATCAATAGCACAGCCGGCGTTCTGGGATTTGGCGATCCGGCACGAGACAAATGGGGGCTACAACCCGCAGAGGAAGACCTTGGCCAGACCCTGGCGGTCTATGGTTTCGGTGACGGATTTTACATCGTCTGGCCGCTGTTTGGCCCGTCGACCGTACGGGATTCGGCGGGCATGGCGGGCGACCAGTTTCTCAATCCCACGCGCTACGTGCAGCCCGTCGAGGTTTCAATCGGCATATCCGCTGCCAGAGCCATTAACGAGGGCTCATTTCACATCGGCCAGTACGAAGCCTTTAAGGCCGAGGCGCTGGAACCCTACGTGGCCATGCGCCAAGCCTACATCCAGTACCGCAAGAAAAAAATCCAGGAGTAGAATTCGGTAAGCGTTAGCCCTTGCCGCAACGGCGGCTGCGCGGTAATACGATTGACGCGGCAAGAATGGCTGGTTGAGTAGGCATTGACAGGACACTTCCAGCGGATTACAGTGTGAAAGTCCCGCCCGCACCGGTACTTCGTTGCCGTGTGTGCAGCGCGGTGCGGGCTGTTCAGCGCAAGTAGAAATGGAGGTTGCCATGAAAGACATAAATCGATCGAAGGCCATGATGATAGGTTGTGCTATCCTGATTAGCGCCAGTTGCGTCTTGGCGCAGGATTGGCCTCAGTGGCGAGGACCCAATCGCGATGGAAAGGTCAGCGGGTTCACCGCGCCTGAGAAATGGCCGACCGAGCTGACACAGAAGTGGAAAACCACGGTAGGCGCTGGTGATGCCACGCCCGCTCTGGTGGGCGACAAGCTCTATGTTTTCACGCGGCA
>CAZPJZ010000333.1:0-3762 GCA_964586995.1 uncultured Pirellulales bacterium
GGCCCGAAAGCTGAAGGTTTGCGCAAGGCCGGCAGCTTCCGGTAAGCGGCTACAAAAGCGTCCTGCGATACGTCGGTAGCCGAATGTTTGTCGCCCAGGATATCCAGTGCCACAGCTCGGACCGGACGCTCGTAACGTCTCACCAGGACGGCAAAAGCCTCTTTTTCGCCGCCTAAGACGGCACCCACCAATTCAGCATCTGATTGCACCGTACAAACTCCCATCGAAGCGCTTCTATCCATAAGAGCGATGAGAACGCGAGAATGCGACAAGAAAAAACTTTCTCGCAGATGATTTCGCGGCCCGAATAGTTGAAGTAGATTGTTGACAAATCGGCGGCCATTGTTTCTAATCTCTTCTGGACAAGAATTACGGCGACGAGCGACGAACAAGGGTCGGTGCCCGAGTGGCTAAAGGGGACGGGCTGTAAACCCGTCGGCGCAAGCCTACGTTGGTTCGAATCCAACCCGGCCCATTGTTATCCTGGGGAGCCCTTCACTATCCTTAGCTGCGCTGGCCGAGCCGCAGGTGTTTTCAGGGTCCATACGTAAATGATGCACTGTTCTATATGTAAGTTGCCTAAAAGCAAGAACTTATGACCTGGCATCAGCGGATTATGCAGTTGAAGGGGTCGCTACTGGACGCTACCGGACTTGTAGCCCGCTGGCCATCCCGCACAGGCGGGTCTGGGGCGTCTGTGGAGATTCGGAGTTCGGCCGTTCATTTGAAAAATTGTTCAAGAAATTTACTAATTTCGAATAATTGCCGTTGACAAGAAAATAGGCGATTTAGTATAAATAGGCAATTGGAGTTGATGGGTTTCGCGCAAAGAACCGCTTTTTTGTGCCTTCGAGGAATGAGGGTCAGTACTCAGGCGTGTAATAATCGCGTGCTCACGGTGTCGAGGAGCCGCTCGCAGTCGCTTTTTGCAAGCTTCGGCGAGAAAGATAAATGGTGACCTAAAGGCTATCTGCGAATCGGCACACACTTTGTGCTGTTTGTTGAAGATAGCAACGTCATTGTGGTTAGGTACCGAATGAGAGTTTCGTTTTTAGGAAGGAGGAGTTATGGTTAAGAAGCTGATGGTTTTTGTGCTGGTGTTGGGTCTGGTGGGTATGGTACAGGCTGCAACAATGGTCTTTTCCGACGACTTTGACACCCCCCATGATTACGCGAGCAAGGGAGTGGTTGGTCCCTATGACGGTATCGTTAACGGGAGTATTGAGGCGATGGATGCCTCTATCAGTCGTCCAGGCGCATTATATATTCAGTCAGTCAACGGCATGTGGGAGGGAGCCGCTACGGGCGCCCTGCTGTACGTGAACTGGACGGGCGATTTCATCGCCACCGTGAAGGTCACGGATTTCGCCGGCACCATTGATGCGCCTGTCTTTCACAACTATGCCGGTATATTGGCCAGAGATCCTGCCAGTGATGCAGGGCCTGAAAACTGGGTTTCGGTGGACTACTTCCCCACTTGGACCGCCTTCATCGCATGGAACAACGATGATGATGTCCGCAGCGAGCACGGCCAGGTGGTCGGGCGTTGGACGGGCGCCGATACCTACGCTCTGGCGGCGCAATATCCGTACCTGCAACTTGAGCGTAAGGGCAGCAACTTTTACCCGAGGATCAGCGCTGACGGCGTGAACTTCTTTGCGCTTACTGACCCGGCGTATAGCGGCACTCCCGATGGCACGCAGACCCCTTTAGTCATCAATCGTCCCGATCTTCCGGCGACGCTGCAAGTCGGGCTGTCGCAGGCTACTCACTCGGCCGAGAGCGGTTACGTTGCATTCGACGATTTCAGGATTGTGCCGGAGCCGGCGACCATTGCTCTGCTTGGTTTGGGTGGATTGGCTCTGATTCGCAGGAAGCGCGGCTGAGAAAACTTGCTTGCTGGTTAGATCTTTGGGGGCCTAAGCTGATTCATTCAGTGCAGGCCCCTCTTGTTTTTATGCTAAGCCACACGGACGAAGTCTTCCTGCACAATTCTGTCAAACAGTCACGCGCGATCGCGTCCGGATATTTTTTTCTTGAAGTAAGGGCGGTCAATTTGGTACAAATAGGTAAGCGGTGCAGAGCAGAGAGGTTGAATATGCAGAGAAACCAAGGTCGTGTTAACCGCTTTTGGAAGGAGGAACACCATGTGCAGAAAATGCGTCTATTTGATCTGTATTTTCCTGGTGCTTGGTACCAACGGCTCAGTGCAGGCGGAGGTGTTCATCGACGATTTCAACACACCCCATAACTACGTTGCCGACGGTGTTGCCGGAACCATGTGGGACGACTTCATCGGCTGGGCATCCGGCGAGACCGTTACCGCTCTGAATGCATCCATCGACCGTGCGGGTCAACTTTTTATAAGCTCAAGCGGTGCGTATTGGTCCGAGCCGTGGAATCCGCTGGGTCCATTTCTGTTCAAGGTCGTTAAGGGCGATTTCATCGCGACTGTCAAGGTTACCGATTATGCCGGTACTCCAACCGCCGTGGTTTATCACAACGACGGCGGTCTAATGGCCAGAGCCTATCGCGATGATGCCGGCCCCGGCGAAGACTGGGTCACCATAGATTACTTCCCCATCTGGAACTGTGGCAACTTTGTCTGGCAGGCCAACGATAACGTACGAAACGAGGCATGGGGCTGTAACAACGGCAAGCGATGGAACTTAGACCCGTGGCTTCAACTGGAGCGAAAAGGCAATGTCTTTCATTTCAGGACCAGTGCCGACGGTGTAACCTGGACCGATATGCCTTGCTCGCCGAAGACGCGCAACGATTTTGATGGTTTGCCGCTGATGGTTGGGCTTCGCCACGCCACCTACAGCACCAACCTTGGTTACGTAGCGTTTGATGATTTCAGGCTTGAGGTTATAGTAAAGCTCAAGGCATACGACCCGGTCCCTGCTGATAAAGCCGGCAACGTGTCAGCAAACGTGCTTCAATGGGTAGCCGGAGACACTGCTGCCTGGCATGATCTTTACCTGGGCACCGATCCTGCCGCCCTCAGTCGCGTCGATCGTTATCCCGCCTCGCAGACGAGCTATACGCACAGTGCTGGCTTCACTCCGGGAGTCAAGTACTACTGGCGGGTCGATGAGGTTGAAGCCGATAGCATTACGATACACACCGGCGATGTCTGGAGCTTTACAGCTATTCCTCTGACTGCATGGAACCCCAGCCCGTCAGACGGCGCCGAATGCGTGTCGACCGACGCTGATCTTGCCTGGAGTCCGGGCGCCAAGGCGCAGTCGCACGATGTATACTTCGGCACCAGCCAGACCGCTGTTGCCAGCGCGACCACGTCTTCACCTGAGTTCAAAGGCAACCAGACTACTCTGACGTGCGCGCTTCCAGCGCTCGTACAGGACACGCTTTATTATTGGCGTATCGACCAGCGCAATACCGACGCGACGGTTAGCAAGGGCGATGTATGGAGCTTCAGAACGTTACCCTTTATAGCGGTCACAGACCCCAATCTTGTAGGCTGGTGGAAGCTTGACGACCTCTGCAGCGGAAGTGATGTTGTTCTTGATTCGTCCGGCTATAACCAGCATGGCACATTAAGAGGCGACCCTCGGTGGGTGGCCGGATATGATGGCGGTGCATTGGAGTTCGACGGCCGCGACGACTATGTGGAGCTACCGATTGGTACGCTCATCGGGCAACTTTCCAATTCAACTTTCATGACCTGGGCGAACTTCGCAAACTCCGGAGGCGCCTGGCAGCACATGTTCGATTTCGGCAACGACACGGATACTT
>CAZPJZ010000334.1:0-3753 GCA_964586995.1 uncultured Pirellulales bacterium
TCGGTGATCTGCCGCCAGGCGTCTTCAAAGGTGAATTGCAGAATGGTACTGTTAGTTGAGTCTTCCAGCTTGATCCGCTCTCCACTGTTAGCCAGCCAGCCGGCGTATGGGCCTAAAACTTGCACGCCTTCCGGCAAGGCATGGCGCGCGGCAAATGCAGCCCGGTTTTTTGCTACCAGCACGTAGCCGCCCGCGGGCAACGTCATGTTCGGGAACGCCAGCAGAATCCCATCGGTAAATTTCACACCATTCAGTGATAGTGGTGCGGTCCCAATATTTTTAAGCTCGATGTATTCATACTCTTGGCTGTCGAAATCGCCTCCCGCGGGCGGGTTATACATTATCTCTGTAATACGCAGGAAACGCTGCTGGTCGCTGGGGCTGCCCGGGTAGCTCATACTGGCCACTAAGCCGCCTTGTCTATTCAGCAGGTTTATCGTCTCGCCCCAACTTGACAGATGTCCCTTGTAGTTTCCCTGCACGAAATGTCCCTGCCCTCCGGTTGGGCTGGAGGCCCGCCTGCGAAAGGCCGCCACGTTGCCAGAAACATAAAGCCTTCCGCCGGCGACGATAACCGTGCCGGGCAGAAATTCGTGATCCACTCCGCCGGTAAGTCGCCAGCCCGAAATGTCAACCGCATAATTATTGGGATTGATCAGTTCGACGTATTCTTCATCTTGATTACCGGAGGCCGGATTGTAATCGTAACTGCCGAAGTTGACGGCCGCGTCAGCCGGCTGAGCATTCGGCAAAGCCGCTGAATACGAGCCCGGAATATTATAGCCGCCCACGTTATCGACATTGTGCCTCACGAAAAGGTGA
Source organism: uncultured Pirellulales bacterium (assembly GCA_964586995.1). Classification (GTDB taxonomy): domain Bacteria; phylum Planctomycetota; class Phycisphaerae; order Sedimentisphaerales; family Anaerobacaceae; genus JAFNGF01. The sequence goes on from CAZPJZ010000334.1 coordinate 823, forward strand.
TAGCGTCTGACTGCCAGATAGTCGTTCTTAATTACGTTGATCGCATATTGAAACGACTGATCGACGGGATAGCCGCCCTGCCCTCCCCAAGTCCATGGATTGGCCCATTTCACATAGTCACGAGCCACGTCAGGTGACATCTGGGCAACAAGCTCGTCGATACGGTTCTCGATAAATAGGTCGCTATAAGGCGTTCCGGGCGGCTTAAGAAATTCGTCCATGACCGTGCGGAGTCTGCGATTGAACATCTCTCGAACGGTCGGGTCATTCAAAAGGGCGTCAATCAAGCGGTTCCAGTGGAAATTCCATTCCTTGCAATCCTCTTTGCCGATAAAAGGATGCGATGGTTTTACATCTGAAGGCTTGCCCGGCACCTGGTCGTCATCGGCATATATGTAATCGTGGAAAGAGCTGCCCGTCCAATTCGAACCCCAGGTAAGGTCGTGGTCCCACGGCAGGAAAAACCATTCGCCCGAACCGTCCGAGTCACAGTACAGATAGTGGTTCTTGTGGGGGTGGTCATTCTGATGCACGAGCACCGTCGCCACCAGATAGTTCAAGGTCAAAGGCAGATTAACGTAGTCGAAAATGTTGTTGCGCCGTTGCGTTCCGAAGGAATAGTTGATCCTGTTGCAGAAATTATCGAGGTCGCTTCTGCCTTCCCATCTTCGGGTCTTCTTTTCGGCGCTGCCGCCGGCATTGAAGGTGTTGTACATCTTGTAAAGCGCGCCGTCGGGATCAAAGCCTTCGCGCTCGAGCAGCTCTTCCTCCGGCTCCTCAATAAATACTTCCACACCGTAGAACTCGCCGTTGCGGTAGGCACACATAGGAAAAGAGACACTGCCCGGGCATCCGCACCAATCATAGCCCTCAAAGGCAAGGTTCTGCCGCAGATACGCCTTGTCACTGTACGTGCTGTTGAGATTGAATTCGTTTACTCGCGGCAATCCGGCGTCGTATTTGAATTTGCAGCCGTGGTTGAAACGAAACTTGAAATGCTTCTTCGGCATATCTGCGGTGCTCCCGCCGCGGCGGTGGATGACAACGTTGTCGTAGAATTCATCGAGATAGTACACTGCCCCGCGCGTACCGGAATCTCGCTCGGAAGCGGCAACATCCTCCACGAACCATTGGATCAAGGCAAGTGGAGTCTGTATGGATGGGTTTTTCACGACCGTGCCGAAGTATTCGGGTGAATCCGTGGGGAACAAGAACCTCGGCTCGCGAGTGGCCACGCCCTCGGTGTCAGTCGCGACTACGTACCATCGGACCATGTCACCGGGACCATAGGCGGCTGACGGAACAACCACGGTATAAATGCCATCATTCGCCACGGCGTCCGCGCCCGTACCATCATCCGGCATCGGCAGCCCTTCACTCGGCAGCCAGCGGTTGCTGCCGGCAAAATTTACGCGGCAGAACAGCCTGACCCTGCTAACGGGCCGGAGCGTTTGCTGCACCTCGGCTGTGATTATCAGATCCTCGCCGGGAGCCGGCGCCGGCGGATTCTCGGTGACGCGGCGGACAGACGGGCCAAGGTCGGCAAGAATTGCCCCGTTGGCTTTGCCCGGCGTGGGGCTGAAAAAGTAGCCCTGCTTTGCCGGCGAAAAATCGACCGGGCCAGCCTTCTCAACGGTCAACTTCGGCAGGATCAAAAAGTCAGAGCCGCTCACGCCCCGATTCAGCCCATGGATAGCCAGCACGTTCTGACCTATTCGAAGATATTCTATGCAGTGGTCCGGAATCAGAAAGTCAACGAAATTGACCGCCTGGCTATCATCGTGCGAGGCTGTGGCGCCCGAGTTCCAGGCCAGATCGCCGGGAGCCGGTGCATTGGCGCTGGCGACCAGGTAGCCGTTCAGATAGGCGGCGAACCCATCGTCATATTTCATCTGAAGTCTCAAACCAGACAGATTCGCAAGGCCTTCGACCTCGAAAGGAATGCGGATATAACAGGTGCCGTTCTTGTTGTACATCTGGGCTCTGACGTCTAATTTGATGTAACCTTCATAGCCTGAGCTTGCTTCGTACCCGACGGCCGTTCTGCCTTTGAGCCAATTACTGTCGTCAAAGTCCGGCTCAATCCAGCTCAGCCCAAGCGAACCATCCTGCGGTATCAGCGCCCTTGCGTCCGCATACTCAGCTACGAGCACCTGCGTTGTGCCCGTGCTGCTGCTGTCTTGGGCCAGGCCGTAGGAAACGTCACTGAACTGCTGCGGATAGTGGTACGCCTGCGCGATTGTCTTGCCATCGGGCATGACCAGCGCCAGAAAGCCCGCCTGGCCGCTTATCTTGAAGCTGGTGTGCAACTGGCCATCCGGGTCATCCCGGTCCTTGCCCGAGGCGAACAAAACCACGAACTCACGCGGACCAATCTCAAGAGCAGGGAACCGCCACTTCTTGAGGTTGCCCGCATCGTCGGTCAGATACCATCCTTCAATGCTGACGGCGGCCGGCGTCGGATTATAAATCTCGATCCAGTCGGAGGAGCTCCCATCCTCGTCCAGGAGTTCGCCCGCTGCCAGCGGCGGTTCGCTGGTGTTGATGGCCATAAACTCGTTGATAACTAAAGGCGATGCCCTGGTCCGCCAGCTATCGGCCAGCAGCGCAAAGTCGGTAATGTCGACCTGCTCGTCGCCGTCCAGGTCCGCCAGGCTACCGGCGGTCAGCCAATGCTCCGCCAGAACCTCCAGGTCCAGCAGGTCTACTGCACAGTCTTTATTCAAGTCACCGGCCGGACAGTTGCCCCTTGCAAGGTTCGCCGACAACAGGACCGGGACCAAAAATAAAACCAGCCACAAATTCCCACGGACCGAACAAGCCGCAGATGTGCACAGCCTCCCAGTTGCAGAATCCCGCCTAATCTGCGTATAAGTATCGGAGCATTGTCCACTTTTCTGCCTCACGAACGATTCGCTCCTCATATCCTGG
>CAZPJZ010000335.1:0-3750 GCA_964586995.1 uncultured Pirellulales bacterium
CGCTTACGGCAATGACGTGGCCAACTGGCAAGCCGCCGTACCCTCGCCAGGCCAGCAAAACCCGTGAATGGCCTTGTGTTCGTAACTGAGCTCGCCGAAGTCCCACCGATGAGAGAAGGTGGGACAAGCCCCACCCTACTTCTATCACTATACGACAATATAACAATTGAATTTGGATGTTGTCATTCCCGCGAAAGCGGGAATCCAGGCTATCAGACGTGTTTCTGGATACCTGCTTTCGCAGGTATGACAATATTACGTATATATTAATTCAAATGTTACGAGGTACTACACTACTTGGCTGCCCGGAAGCCCATAATGCTGCTTTCTTTCAGAGGCAGTTGAGTTGCGCCGGTTATAGCGTCGCAGGCGGCGGCCACTGCCATCCACGAACCGCCCCGCACCACTCGAAAGCCATCCAGGCCGATGTGGTATGAAGTGGAATACCAGTCTGCGGTCCACTCAGCCACGTTCCCGGCCATGTCGCAGATTCCGTACGGGCTGTTGAACTTGCTGAAACTGCCCACGGGGGCCGTATACTCGAATCCATCCTGGCTGCCATCGTAATTGCATCGGTAGACACCATCAGCATTCGGCGGCTCATCCCCCCACGGATATTTTCTTTCGGGCAGCGGATTCTTAACTTGCTTTGTCCGGTCACCGTCCAAATGGATACCGCCGCGAAACGCCTTTTCCCACTCTGACTCGCTGGGCAGTCTTAGCCCGCACCAGCGCAGAAAGTTCACCGCGTCGTACCATGAAACATACGTTATCGGGTAGTCTTGCCGTCCTGGTTTCACACTGTACGTATGGTCGTTGTGCCGGGTAATGCCACAACGGTCTGCATCAGCCATACGTGAATTGTAGCCGGCTCCGTCGCCGCCAACTGCGTTGAGGTAATCGACGTACATGGAAATCGTAGTCTCGTACTTGGCTATGTAAAACAGAGGAAGGTCAGGATCGGGCCTTGCAGCTTTGGATTCGTCACGGCCGTCGCCCGGCAGGCTCTTCATTACGAACTGCCCAGCCGGCACCCGCACCATTTGAATGCCCCGCACACGGACCTCGGCTTGGCCCAAATCGGCAAAGGCGGTCTCACCCGTGCCCCACCAGACGACCTGTTTGTGTCCGGGTCTGTCAACGATATCGAAGCCGTTGCCGCGCAAGCCCGCCATAGGAACCAGCTCCCAGTTGTCAGCAAAATCCTTGCTGTAACGGATGAATACGTAAGCCGGTGACGCAGGTGAAATATTCGGGTCATCAAGGTCATACTCGATAAAGGTTTTGGGCCCGCCTAACTCGGTTTGTTCCTGCCAGACCTTTACGTTGTCAATCTTCAGCCACTTGCCGTAGCAGTAATGGCCGCAGACTATGGTCACGCCTAAACAGAGCAAGAGTGTACGGAACATGGGGGTGCCTGTTGCTTCGAGTCCGCCGAAGGCGGGCGCGGCAATCTCACATCTGTGGAGGGGCTCAGATTGCTTTGGTCGATTGGCCGCCTCGCGATGACTTGGCGTGATGCTATACTTCATCCGGCACAACCCAGGGCTGGCGATACTGTCGCTTCAAATACTTGTTTGCCTCATCGCAGTTTCTAAACGATTCGTTTCGTGGGTCGAATTCCAGTTTCTGATTTCCAACGCGATATGCAATGTTGGCCAGGTGACACAGAAGTACCGACTGATGGCCTATTTCTACATCGGCGATGGGCTTGTTGCGTGTGCGAATACAGTCAATGAAATTGTCCTGGTGCTCTTTATCGGCCTGCCGGCCAAATTCCGACTGGACTAATTCACTATTTGCATTGTACGCCTGCCAGCCTCCGCCGTGCCGACCGAAATATATGAAGCCTTCGGTTCCCAGAACCTCGACTTTTGTGCTGCTGAAGGGCCAGTTGGGAAACCGGTCCGAATCACGGATCTCCACGGGCGTTTTTTTCATGTAAGGGGTCCAGAGCGCGGCCTCGAACAATAGGCTCCAAGCGTCGTATTCAAAAATCGCTAATTGAGTATCGGGAGTTTGTCTGCCGTCCAGCAGGGCATCGACACGCCCGAAATGGCAAACAGTCTTCGGATACGGCACGTCATTGACCAGAAAGCGGGCCAGGTCTAACTGATGAACGGCGTCACCCGCTATGGGGCCGCAACTATACTCCCACTGGCTCAGCCATCGCTGGCTCGGATTATAAGGCAGCTTGGCAGCCGGGCCGCACCACATGTCATAATCAAGGCCTTCGGGAACTGGCCGGTCAGGAATCTCTTGCTGCCTGGGATGCTGCATCATATTGAACACACGGACAAGATGAACGTCGCCCAGCTTGCCCGACTGAATGTACTGCCTGGCCTTATGGACGTAAGGGGCGCTGCGGGATTGCATGCCCACCTGGACGACCCTACTATACTTGCGGGCAGCCTCCACCATCTTTCTTCCCTCCCAGACATTATGCGCCAGCGGCTTTTCTACGTAGACGTCCTTGCCCGCCTGACATGCCATGATGGTTCCAAGCCCATGCCAGTGGTCGGGCGTCGCATTGATCAGGGCATCAACGCTTCCATCATCGAGAATCCTGCGGAAATCCTGCACCATTTTGGGACTTCTATCCTGAGCTTCTTGAACTGCCTCCCGAGCCCGCGCGAAACGCCTCGTATCTACGTCACAAAGATAGGCAATCTGTGCATCTGGCCGCCTGGCAAACCGCTCGGCCAGATAGGTCCCGCGTCCGCCCAGCCCCATTACTCCTATGACGACCTTATCGTTGGCCCCTCGCACCTTGCCGGCAGACAACAACGCCAAGGTCGTAGCCGCACCAACAGAACTTCTGATAAAGTCTCGCCGATTTAATGATTTCATACCGTTATCCTCATTCCATGTTCCCCGGTGCATGCCGGTGGGCCAACGCCCTGGTCATATAATCATCAAGCAGCTCAATTTCAAATTCCTTGACCATCTCATCTACACTGACCTTCTCATCTCCACTGGTGATTAGAACCGAACCGAGATAGCCGGGATCTTTGATGGTGACTTTAGGTCCGTACTTGTTCTTCAGGGCTTTGAGACGGCCCCAGTTATAGTCCAGATGCGCAAGGCGACAATCCAGGTTGACCGTTGCAACGGTATAGTCAAAATAGTTGGTGTTGGACGCTATGACCTCGCCCAGAGGATTGCGAATCTCGCAAGGCAGGCCGGCCACGGCGCCGACGAAGTGACACCGGCAGGAGTATGCCCAATACGCCTGCATCAGGCCTCCGTGATACATCGACGAGAATATCAGCAAGTCGGGCTTCGCTTTGACGTACTTCAGTCGCAGCTCGTCAAAGTTCAGATCGAAGCATATAGCAAAGCCCACCCGGCCAAAGTCACAATCAATGACGGTCGCATCTCTGCCGCAAAGGATACCCACCTCGGTGGTTTCTTCGATAACGACATGATTCTTGTTGTAGATGCCTGCGACTTTTCCCGTTCGGTCCAGCAAGACGCTCGAATTGCGCCACGTGCCATCTTTCATCTGTCTGGCCGCCGAGTAGACGACATAGCAGTTGTTTTCCTTGGCAACGCCGGCAAAAAAATTCTGTACCTGGTCCTTCCTCACGCGGTAGTACTGCAGGCGCTTATCGAGGGAAAATCCGGCTGGCCGGTCACAGGCTTCGGGAACTACAATCAGGTCGGGCTTATCAGGCAAGACCTGCGCAAACCGACCTTTCCAGAATGCGATCATTTTATCCACCACTTTCTGCGGTTCGGCGTTCGCAT
>CAZPJZ010000336.1:0-3748 GCA_964586995.1 uncultured Pirellulales bacterium
CCCGTCAGGTTGCTAATGGCAGTCCCACTGATGCCCAGCCACCACTCGCGGATGATTTTGCCCGTACCGGCAGCGACCGTCGTGTAGCTCCATACATCGCCCTTCTGCCAGGTGGTGCCATTGAATTGGTCGACCCGCCAGTAGTAAGTGGTCTCGGCGCGCAGACTTGCCGTCGCATAGGTCGTGGCTGTCACAATACCCTTGTCCGTGTCGGCGGTGCCGTTATCCACGTCATCGAAGCTTTCGCCCAGATACACGTGCGACATAATCGCACCTTGACCCGGCTTCCAGCCAAGGCTGCCGTCTGGCAATACATCAATGGCCCCGTCAGCGGGGTTGGGATTCCACGCCTTCAACGGCGTAACGAAAAAGCTCCAGACATCGCCGATGTGGACGGTCGTGCCATCGGCTTCGACCTCATCGATCCGCCAGTAATAAGTGGTCCCCGGCGTGACGCCCGCGCTGTGATAGTACACCATTTGCAGACGGTCATAGCGGACTACAAAGTCCAGAGCATCGGGGTCGGTGCCGAAGTACACATCGTGGTAGGCCGCGGTGTCTCCTGCCTGCCACTGCATCAGCGGTGTTGTCACGCCTACGGTCCCATCCGGCGGATTGGGGTTGTGGGCCTCTGCCCAAAATGCCAGCTCCTTTACCTCGGCGGCCGAGAGCGCCCGGTTGTAGATGCGGACCTCGTCCATCGAACCGGCGAAGTAACCGTAAGCCATCCCGCCAAATTGAATCGGCGGATTTACTACTGCTCTGGGAGAGCTGAAGCCTGTACGAACGGCACGACCATTAAGGTAAAGTGTTGGTCGTTTATTATCATAGACTACCATGATGTGATTCCAGCCGGTTCCTAAGTTGGTGGCATAAACAGCAGTGGCAGGCATATAGTTGCTTCCATGCTCATAAACTGCCACGCCGTTCGTTCCGATGGATAGTCCGGCTCCGGCATTCAAATCTCCGCCGTGCTGCGGGTCGAACGCATATCTTTGACCAGACGTTCCACCGTAACCGGATGTTGCTTCGGGATCTATTTCGTGTGTAGCTGATGTTTTGAACCATCCTCCGAAACTAAATGTATTGGTGGGCCTTGCCGTAGTTCCTACCACAACATAATCATCTATACCATCGAATCCTAATCCATACCCTTCTCGCCCAGCCTGCTGATACAGCACACCGTTGTAGGATGTACCGTCATTGTTATAGTCGGTCTGGTCGTATAACGTCCCGCTTGCTTCCTCGAACTTCCACCAGCCGACAAGGCTGGGGTCGAGGGGCTGGGCTGCGCTGGTAGTGATCAGACCTATGGCCAACGCGCAAGTTGTCAAAAAGCATGTTTTTCCGCACATAATAGTCCTCCTTCCAAAGATAGCAATATAAGGTCTGCCGACCTCAACATCTGTGTTTATACCAAATTAGCCGGGTCTACGTCAAGCAGTATATCGAAAAAATAATCGGCGTCGCCGGTGCGTGAATCGTGATTCGTGTAGAACGGTTGAGCAGGTGGGCGCATTTGAGCATTCGCTTGTTTCACGCCAGCCTGCCCTGAGCGTAGTCGAACGGGCAACCATTTATCCGCCTTCGGCGCCGTACACCTGAGAGACCTGCAGGCCTCCGGCGTGACACGTGTAGAAAATCCGCCCGTTTGATACTACCGCGCCTATGCACTCACTCGGATCAAGCCTTGGCCCGGTCGATACCAGCTTGATGTCGCTAATATTTGACAGGTCGTAGACGTCCAGGTTGGAGCCGAGAAGACTTGCCCGCCGCGGCGGGTAAAGTTCCGAGAAGCTGAAGCGTGTGCACTTGTAACCTTCAGTCAAGGTGCTGAGAATCTTGCCGGTGTGCTTGTCCAGCAGAAACCCATTTCTATACTGGGCGTGCACAAACAAGAATCTGGGTCCTATCGTCACCACCTGGATGGCTTCTCTGACCGGGTCAGATTTCCAGATCAACGAACCGTTGCGGGCATCGACGCACCATACCAGACTATTGCCCTGCTCCAGCTTATTGTATCCGCCCAGGTACAGGCGCCCGTTTTCGCCGCAGATCGTACAGCCGCCATGAATGAAGTAGCGTGTGGTCAACCACACGACCTGTCCGGTCTGTGGCTCAATCGCCGCGGTAAGGCCCTTTGCGCTTGGCAGGTCTCTTTTGCTCTTTGCCGAGTAGCCAAAATAGCAGGAGTAGTAGAGCATCCCGTCCAGCAAGCACACGCCCGCATCGTCGCCTCCGGAGCCAAACTGCGAGAAGTCCACCGTCCAGACCTCCGCCCCGGTGTCTACATCGTACGCTCGCAGCAAAGGTTTGTGGCTCCTCGGGAAGCGCGGGTTGTCCTGGTGCTCGAAGAGCCACTCGATTTTCTCCTCCGGCTCTGTAGGTGCGTATCTGCCGTATCTGCCCGTCCCAAACATGTAGATCGCCAGGTTCTTGTAGATGACGGGAGGCAACTGTCTGTTCCAGCTCGGCGAGCCGGCAAAGGGGGCCTCCCACAGAAGTTTTCCCGTCGCAGCGTCCAGACAACGGAGCCGGCATTTTTCCAGTCCTGCTTGAGGCACTAACAGACGCTCCTTGTAGTAGAGGGGCGAGGTATAGCAAATGTGCACGCCCGGATAATACCGCCGCCACAAGAGCCGTCCCGTTTCCTGCTCGACCGCGAATATCTGACCTTCGGCGGTATGGGTGTACATACGGCCTCCGCCGAACGTGGAGAAGTGCTTCGTCGTTCCCTCAAATCGACGAATCCACTTGATTCTAAATGGCGGCTCTATGCCCTGGGCGTCAACGTTGGTGTTTGCCCAGTTGCCGAAGCTGGTAAAACGGTCGTACTTAGGATCGGCAAGTTTGCTCGTAAGTGGGCTGCGGATCTTCCAGAGTTCCAGATCTCGCGCGGGCAGGGGGGCCGCACCACCTGCTCCCAAGACGTACAAGTAGCCGTCTTCGCAGCCGAAGTAGACCCGACCATCGGCTACCGCCACAGGGGCTGAAATTGCCTTTCCGAAGGCGGTCTTGAATGACCAGGGCTGGCCCTGCCCTGCAAGCGGCACGATGTACAGATTGCCGTCCAGGCCGCCGTAGACGGCATAGTCGCCAAGAAGAATCGGTGCGGCGGTCGACGGGTACGGCGCCACAGGTTCTGGCTCATCCCGGCCGGCGGAATGTCGGCAGAGGCCAAAACCTTCCTCCGGCCTGCACCGGTAAACGTCCGCGCCGCGCAGACTCACAGAAGTGAAGCTCAGCAGACCCCCGCGGATACCGGTCTTGGTTCCTCCGAGGTAGCCAGCCTTGACTTTGCCGTCTTCGCCGGGTCGCAATATGTCCACCTGTCCACCATTGTCCAGCAGCGTCCACTGCCGATAGACGGCACCATCTTCGCCGATACTCAGTCCGAGGGTGATGTTACGCGGCACTTGGACCGCTCGGACCTGGGCGATATCTGCGTTGTCTTGGAGCCATATAACCGATCCGCCGGCAGGCACGATGAGCATCCTGCCGTCTGCCGCCATGTCCGCAGAGCAGCAGAAAAGCTCGTTTGCCGTGACGCGTGCCTTCTTCTGCCGCAGCCAGTCTTGGCCGCTCCAGCGGTCCGCCTTGAACCCGAGCCTCTCTGTGACAAAGTCCCACGTCCAGCAGACTTTTCCGTCCGGCTCCAGAGCGTACACTCTTGCGCCAAGCGTGGCGAAGTATACCCGCCCGTTAGCTACGACCGGCGAACTAAAGACCGGCTCACCACACTCGATCT
>CAZPJZ010000337.1:0-3745 GCA_964586995.1 uncultured Pirellulales bacterium
ATGTGCGTTTTTTTCAGGTTTGGTTAGGAAATATTGGCATCGAACCGCATATTGGCCTATCATAGAGGCCGCAGCGTGCAGGAGTGGTGTTTATGAAGTCAAACGGGAAATGTCGGTCAGAAAAAAACATGACGGCTGTTGTGCTCAAGCGGTTGAGCGGACGGAAGCAGTAAGAGAAAAATCCTTGGGAGGTTACCATGGAGAAGCAATGTCTTTCCCCTCTGATGTGCACTGCCATCCTTGTTTTCGGTATGACGGGAGCAGCTAATGCTGGTGTAAGAACAACTGGGGACCCCGCACTGCAACAAGCCAGCCGCGATCTGGCGCATCACTTGATCACAAAGGCTGGTAGATCGCGAGGTCTCTGCGCTCTGTTGGGATGCCAGGATGGAACGTTAGCACTCGAAATCGTCCGAGGCAGCCAATTCTTTCTTTACGTACAGGACCCGCGGGCAGCGACGGTTGCTGCGGCACAAAAGACGCTTGACGTTGATGGACTCTACGGCACCCGAGTCCTGGTTGAGCAAAAGCCTCTGGACTGCCTTGCCTTTGCGGACAATACCGTCGACGTGGTGCTGGCCCCACTTGGGATGAGAGCCGCTGGGCAGGGAACTGGTGTCCCCCACGAATTGAAAGACTTATTGATCAAGCAAATCCTGCGTATCCTGCGTCCCGGCGGCAAAGCTATTATCGGTACCCTCAAGGGCGCAGAGCAGCAATTGACTCAGAAACAGGTATCGCAGTGGATGTCCGAGCAGAGCGCTGAGCAGATAAGTTTCAATTTTGGACAGGATGCTTTTGGATCTTGGGTCGAGATCACAAAGCCGCAGCCAAAAGGCACGGACTCGTGGAGCCATTGGGAGCACGGGCCGGACAACAATCCTGTCTCGACCGACACCGTGATAAAGGCTCCCTACAGAACCCAGTGGTTCGGCGGGCCTCTTTATTCTGCGATGCCGGCCATCACTACGGTAGCCGGCGGGCGCATTTTCACGGCGCTGGGTCACATAGCGCATCACAGGCGTGAGGAGCCATGGCTGAACACCTTGCTGGCCAGAAACGGCTATAACGGAACCATCCTGTGGTCACGCAAGCTTCCGGACGGTTACCTGGTACACCGCTCTGCATTCATCGCCACCGACGATTTCTTCTATATGATCGAAAACGATGGGTGCTTAAGACTTGATCCTGAAACCGGCAGGCAGATAGATAGAATCAGTATCCCGCAGATGCAAGGCGAGTGGAAATACATCGCCTTGCAGGATGGGGTGCTTTATGTTCTTGCCGGGTCTATCAAGGATTCATCGGAAACGACCATCGTGCGGAGCAAGCACACCCACTGGAGCTGGGGAGAACTGAGTCCCGGCTACTATCAGGCGAGAGTGCCGTGGGGGTTCGGCACGACGCTTGCCGCCTATGACATCGCACGGAAGAAGGTCCTCTGGCAACACTGCGAAGACAAGCAGATCGACTCCAGGGCCTTGGTCATAGGTGGGGGTAAAATTTTCTTCTATTGCCCGGGCGAGTATACCGGCTGCCTGGATGCTTCGTCCGGACAGATTATCTGGCGAAATAACGACTCCGAAATGATTCGCCTCATCGAAGAACCCGGAAGGGGCCTGCAATCAACTCCAGGATTCCGGACAACGTGTTACTGCTTATATACGCCTGAAGCGATTTTCTTTCAGGCGCAGACTCACATGAACGTGGTCGCCATCTCATCCAAAGACGGAGGACTTCTCTGGACGCGAAAGAAGACGACGAACAACCCCAATATGCTCTATGTAGATGGTAAACTCATCGTAGGTATTGGTCCAGGCGGCAGCACGCTCGTGCTGGAGCCTTTGACGGGCGAAACCGTCCAGAACCTGGGCTTTGCGAAACGCTCTTGTGCACGTCTGACTGCCACTCCCGATTCCTTCTTTTGTCGGGGCTGGCCCGAAGGCCTGACCCGCTACGACAGGAGCACCAAGAAGGTGTTGTTCAACGGTGCGATGCGACCTGCCTGCAACGATGGTGTGATCGCGGCAAATGGTTTGCTCTATATCGGGCCGTGGCTTTGCGACTGTAACCTCTCGCTGATGGGTACCTTTGGACTGTGCTCGGCAGGGGATTTCAACGTACAGGATGAAGACCCGGTTTCGCAGCGGCTGGAGGTCTGTGAACAAAGCATCTCCGTGGCTCCATTTCCTGAGATTACCGAGCAAGATTGGCCCACCTACCGGGCAGGCAACAGCCGAAGTGCCTGTTCAGCCGCGATTGTCTCGGCCAATCCGAAACCGCTTTGGACGTACCGTGCACCGGCTTCTTTCAGGCCAAGCGCCCCGACGGCGGCAGGCGATATGGTATTTCTATGCGGCGACGACGGAAAGGTTCGCGCCCTTGACGGTGGTACAGGCACCTTGAAGTGGTCTTTTGCAACTGCAGGGCCGGTCGCACAGCCGCCAAGCGTGGCCAAAGGTCGGGCCTACGTCGGATCAGGCGACGGCGCAGTTTACTGTCTTGAGGCGGCTACTGGGCGGCTGCTCTGGCGCTTCAGAATAGTGCCAGTGGAAAGAAGGATAATGGTCTACGACAGGCTTTGCTCAACGTGGCCGGTTGGGAGCGGCGTGTTGGTTCAAGACGGCATTGCGTACGCCGCAGCAGGGATTATCGACTACGATGGCACTTACGTTTACGCACTGGACGCCGAGACAGGAAGACCAAAATGGTCGAACAACACGTCAGGCCACCTGGACACGCTGCTGAGAAAGGGAGTATCCGCACAGGGGGTTCTGACAGTTGTGGGCAACCGTCTCTGGATGCCGGGAGGCAATGTCATTTCGCCTGCCTGTTACTCATTGCAGAACGGCGAATGTCTGTCTCGGTCCGTGGGCGATGGTTCACCGCGGACTAATCGCGGCGAAGAGATAGGAGTTCTGAAGGACGACTATTTGATCTTTGGCGGACGCCTTCGGTATTCCGGGATCAGTAACGAGGTGAATCCTGGAATGTTCACTATTGCAAAGATCACCGGTGATGGAATCGGCAGGGCCATGTATGTTGGGTTTGGGAAAATCCCGCCGTCATGGTCAGCCGACAAGTTTGTCACGGCCAACGGTCCGTGGAGCGTGCCTGTGTGCGTGGACAGCGCTGAACTGGTAGATCATCTGGAAAAAGTCAGCCCCAAGGAGCTGCGCCAACAGTCCGGGTATGCAAGCACACTAAAGAAAAACTGGACGGCGCAGGAACTTGAGGGCAGCGACGCTGTTGCATTTGTCATTGCCAAAAATACCATTATAACAGTAGTGGAAACTCAGCAACCTCGTTCGCTGTCTTCAGGCTGGATGTTGGCTGGCCTTGATCCTGAGACGGGTAAGGTCATGTGGAGACAGCGGCTGCCGTCCTCAGTGCTTCCCGGAGGCATCCTTGTCGACCGTCATGGCCGCATCGTAGTTGTACATGAGGATGGCAGTGTCAGTTGCTTGGGATGAGGCCAAACTTGGGCTGCCACTCTCGTCTCCGACGAGAAGGCGCAGGGCCGAGACTCCGAACACCCATAACCAGTTTGGTAGCAACGATAGCGGTTCAAAACCCGTATCTCTGTAAAACATACGCGCGATGGATGACCAGCCAAGTCTGATATCAACTCCTCTGTTTCTGACAAATTGTGGATCAGTCCTGCCAGCTCATCAGGCGCACTGGACCGCGCACTAAGTACTGCAGATATGGCCCTTTTTTGGGTTCGCCTGATTCTCAGCCAGTT
>CAZPJZ010000338.1:0-3726 GCA_964586995.1 uncultured Pirellulales bacterium
TTGATCTTGAAAGAGCCGCGGTTATCCGGATGTGATAGAATCATGTAAGCAGAATCTCAAGCAATGCGTGAAGCAAGGTTTCTGGGCAAAGGGGTTAATTATGGAAAAGAGAACGTTGATGAAGGCTGTTGTTGTGTTGGTGGCTGTGTCTGCTTCTGTGGCTTTGGCGCTGCCCCCGATGGGGCCTCCGATGGCCACTCTAAAACAAGGCCAGTTTAGTGCCGGCCTTCAGTACGGCTATAGTGATATGGACCTCGAAGGGGACGGCAAGGCCACCAACTGGATAGATGGTATTGGCGAGAGCGCAAAGGGAACACTCAATTTGAAGAATTTGAAGTCGAGCTGGTTTTTTGGCAATCTGGGCTACGGTGTCCGCGATAATTGGGAGGCGTTTGTCCGATTGGGCATTGCTGATGCCGAGGATGAGATCCGCATGGATGCCATAGAGCTGCGAGGACTTGACTTCAGCGGCGGCTACGGATTTGCGTGGGGTTTTGGGACAAAAGCGACTTTCTTGCGGCAGGGCGCGCTTACCTGGGGCGGACTGTTCCAAATGACCTGGGCGAATCCTGATGATGACAAGTTCAGTTATACTGAGAGTGTCCTGGTGGGCGAGACGGAGGTGCCGGTGCCTCTTTCCGGAGATATAGAGCTTGACTGGTGGGAAATCCAAATCGCCGTTGGGCCAACCTGGCAGAGGGATGGTTTCTGCATATATGGAGGCCCGTTCTTGCACCTGGTCAATGGCGACCTCGATGCGAAAGCCAGCGGCAGTTTCCTTGCTGGTGACGACACATACACGGCGTCAGAAATGATCACGTGCGATCTGGAAGAAGACTCGGTATTCGGCGGCTATGTTGGGGCGCAGTTTGATATGAGCAGGTGGCTCAAGAACGCGTTTTGGAGCGCCGAGTTACAGTTTACCGGCGACGCCTGGGCCTTTGGCATGGGGCTGTTCTGGAGGCTCCCATGATGCGCAGGAGTCGTTAAGTCATCTGTCAACCCAGGCTGGTTTTGCGAAAGGAGAGATTTATGGAGAAAAGAATATTGGTGATTGCTGTTATCATGGCAGTGGGGGCGCTCAGTTCCGCCACTATCGCCGGCGGGCCGTTAGGTCCTCCCAGGGCCTGGGTGGGACAAGGCAAGTGGCTTGTCGATGTTGAATACGCTCACGAGGATATTGATTTGACATCGTGCGGCAAAGGGCTCTGGTTCGAGTGGAATGGGTCGAGCTGGGACTTGCTCGAGGGGCGCATTACCAAGTTCGCTATCGAAGGCCTTGAGTCGGACATGTTCTTCGGCAGCTTGGCTTATGGTCTGTGTGACACCTGGGATGTGTACGTGCGTTTAGGGGCTGCCAATGCCAAGGACGAACTGGAGGCCTCGGGCACGGCACTGTCTCTACCGGGAGAAAGTTACAGCTTCAGCGGTAGTCATGGTTTTGCGTGGGGTGTGGGAACCAGAGGGACCTTCTGTCAGTGGGGCTCCTGGACGCTCGGCGCCGTTGGGCAAGTCACGTGGGTGAACCCCGGTGATGACCGTGTGAGCTGGTCCTATCAGAGCGGGGAGACCACTTCTGACCTTCGTGGGAATGTCGAGCTCGACTGGCGGCAATTCCAGGCGGGACTCGGTGTCACATACCAGGCGGATGGTTGGTGGGTCTACGGCGGACCATGTTGGTTCTTTGTCAATGGAGAGCTCGATGGCACGCTTACCGAAGATACCGACCCCACCAGCCCGGAGCCGGACTATCGTTACAAATACTCCCATGACCTGAGAGAAAAATCGGAGTTCGGATGCTGGGTCGGTGTAGGGTGTCAACTGCCTAAGGGCATGACGTGCTACGCTGAGGGGCAGTTCTACGACAATGGTTGGGTTATCGGCCTTGGCGTGGCCTTTCCTTTGTCAGCCAAGTAAATGACAAGGTTCCTATGTCTGCAATACAGCGCTGAATCTCGATGAAGGGCTGCGGGCTTTTGCTCGTTGCCCTGTTTTGCTCCGGTGAGGGGTCGCCTTTGCCCGCCCCAATAGCTGCAAAAAAAATTTGAACGGTATTTTTTCGTTTGACTTACAGCCGTGAGTGGATAGACTCGTCAATTGGCTGGGAGGGAGAAGCGGCTACCGGACATGAAGCTTCGGCAAGTGTGGGGCTGTTTGGAAAATCTGGGGACAGCTTTTGAAGGAGATGACGATGGAGAAGACAGTAGTCTTGTTAGCTTCGGTAATCTTGTTCAGTCTGGCCGGCCTTGTCCAGGCCCAAGAAGGTGAATTGCATGGGCTTGTCGACCTGACGTTTCAGAGCAAATATATCTGGCGGGGCTTCAATGTTTTTGGGGCAAAGAGCGCGATTCAGCCGGCTGTTGACCTCGATCTATTTGGCACTGGCCTTGGTGTGAGCGTCATGGGGCATAGGGCCAATTCGTCAGGGTATGAGGCTCAAGAGCGCTGGGACTACGTTGCGTACTACTATAACAGACTCTTTGAGACGGCGCCCTATCTTACCAGATATCGGATTAGCTGGATGTACTACAGCTTTCCGGAACTGCGGGCGGAGTGGAGCGACTTGCAGGAAATAAATGGCATTTTTTCCTGGCCGAGGATTTTTCCAGTCAAAGGCTTAGTACCTACTTACGTGGTCAGCAAAATGTGGCCTTCCAGCAGCGGCTCCCTCGTTGCGCGCAAGCTGGACGTGAACACTTGGAGGCCGAGCAGTGGAACCGCTTCGGGATGGTTCCACATCGCCATGCTCGATTATAGTTTTCCAATAAAAGGCCTGGTACCGGAAATCCCGGAACACAAGATAAATCTGCACGCCGAGCTGGTTTACAATGACGGCGTCGGTCCTCGGGGTCAGAACGTGGACCAGGACTGGTCCAACGCCGTGTTCGGCGTCTCAACAGATATTGACCTGGGCAAGAATTTCACGTTCACCCCGTCTTTGTATTACCAGATCTGTATGGAAGAGACGGTGAATACAGACAAGGATGAAACCTGGGTCAGTCTGAGCATGAAGTACAAATTTTGATGTCATTGGACCGTGTTCACGTTAGTGAAAAAGGCCGGTTTGTAGTCCGGCTTTTTTTATAGGACTTCTGTATGGAGGGTGGATTTGGCCATGAGTCGCAGAGCCGGTGCCGGGGCCATGGGGTATATTGAACCTAAGCCGTTCTGCTGGCCATGAATCTGGCCGTTTCAACCAGAGCCGCCTTGGCATCGCTTTCGTGCAGCTCTTGCAGATCGCGTATGGCTCGGGCAACATGCTCTTGTGCTCGGCGGCGCGCATATTCCAAGCTTCCGTAGGACCTCAGCATCTCCGTCAGAGCATTCTTATTCGTGCCCGGCGCGTCCAACTTCTCGCACACTTTTGCTCTTGTTCTCTCGTCCGCGACCCTCAGCAAATGGATGATGGCCAAGGTCAGCTTGTTCTTATCTGTATCCCTGCCGGCTGTCTTTCCGGTTTCGTTTTCATCGCCTGTGATGTCGAGCAAGTCATCGGCAATTTGGAACGCGATCCCTGCGTTCAAGCCAAAACGGGCGAGTTGCTCAGCTTCGTCTTCGGTTGCCCGCGCCAGAAGCGCTCCAAGTCGACAGCAACTGCTCATAAACACAGCGGTTTTCTCGGTTATGATGTCGATGTATTCGGATTCGCTCAACTGCCAGTTTTTTCTGGCGCTTGTCTGTCGCAGCTCACCCTCGCACGTGCGAGCGGCCGTGGCCGCAATGATG
>CAZPJZ010000339.1:0-3714 GCA_964586995.1 uncultured Pirellulales bacterium
GGTTCGGGATTGACTTTCACAGTCTGCCGGTCAAACGCGCTTTTAAGCTCGGCGTTCGCTTTGACGCCGAGAGTGAGGGACAGTTCTTGTTGCAGTGCCCTGAGCGCCCCTGCCCGATCCAACCCGTCGAAATAAACCAGCAGCACAAGAAAATAATCTCTGCCCTGCAGGACGATCTGGAAATAGTTGCGGAACCGTTCGGTTTCCTTTGCGGCGGGGCCTTGCAGCAAGAGGACGTGCTGAGACTTATAGCAGAGCTAATAGACCGGGGGGTGATTTATCGCATAGCAGCAGTGGTAGACCACCGCAAGCTCGGATTCGTGGTTAACGTTTTGTTTGCCGGGCAAGTGCCGCAGGACGGCATTGTCCGGGCCGGTCAGAGACTGGCCCCTTTGCCGATAGTCAGTCACTGCTACGAGCGGCAGACGTTCGAAGGCTGGCCCTACAATCTGTTCGCGATGATGCACGGTCAGAGCATGGGACAAATCCAGCGCGCCGTAGAAACATTCACCGAGTCCGAAGGGATCGATTCATTCCAGCTTCTACCCACGGCGGCGGAGCTTAAGAAGCAGCCCGTCAGACACAGGTTTGATTAGATGGTCCCGGGCCTTCACGTAATAAGCAGAAAGGGGCAAGTCATTGCGACTTGCCCCTTTGTATGAAACACGCTGATAGCGACATCTTCGCCGTTCTGTTGCGATGCCTATTCGGGTCTCGGACAATCGCCGCGAAGCTCGCTATCTTTCTTCTTCCAGTTGGTCACGATCCTGCTCAAATCACCGGTGAAGACGCGGTACTTTGTCAGACCGCCCGAATCCTTGTGGTCGATGTCTGCACACGGGTCAAGAGTGGGGTCGCCGGCTTTCTTCTTCCAGTTGGCCACGATCTTGCTCAAATCGCCGGTGAAGACGCGGTACTTTGTCAGACCGCCCGAATCCCTGCCGTCGGCGTCGCCGTCGCACTGATACCCGCTGCCGTACGGCGGTGCACACCAGCAGTTGGGCTTGCCCAGGGCCAGCCAGTCGTTGTAGGTCGAGTAGCTGCACGGGAAGCAGCCGGGCTCAGTAAACAGCATAAATGACATGTCCGCGCTGCAGCCGGTCTGGTCATACAGCTCTTGCCATTTCCACACAGGGGCTGCACCGGTAGTATCCAGACGCCCAACCACGGCGTCATCGTTTCTGCCCATATCGGCCAGCGCCCGGACGTCACCGGCGCTGAGCAGATAGTTGTAGATGCGGACGTCGTCGATGAGGCCGTCGAAATACTCGGCGTCTTCCCATCCACGAACACCCATCGTCAGCCTGGCGACGGCAGCCACCTCGTAACCGCTGCTGTGCGTATGCGACGTGTCAAATTGACCGTCGATATACAGGCTCATCCTCTTGGCGG
Source organism: uncultured Pirellulales bacterium (assembly GCA_964586995.1). Taxonomy (GTDB): domain Bacteria; phylum Planctomycetota; class Phycisphaerae; order Sedimentisphaerales; family Anaerobacaceae; genus JAFNGF01. Next base: position 1,393 of record CAZPJZ010000339.1, read on the forward strand.
TGGAATCGTACGTGCCGGTCAGCAGGTACCATTGGTTGGCGTTCAGCGTTTGATTGGAATCCTTGGTGTCCTTTCCAACCCTGAAGTGGAACCTGCCTTGGCTGCTGAGCCAGAGGCCGAACCGATTGTTATTCGTGCCGTCCCGGTCGTATTCCAGGATCGTTCTCCAGCCGTCAGTGACCTTTCGGGCATTGACCCAGGCCGATACCGAGAACGAGCCGGGCGCGAAATTCAGCCCGGTCGGGCTATCGACTTTCACGTAGTCGCCGTCCCCGTCGAGGTCCAGCGCGCCGCAAATCATGCCCTGGCAGGGCTGCCAGGTGGGATCGCCGACGAGAGTGCCGTCGTTGTTGTTGGCTGAACTATCGTTGGCGGTCGTGCCGCCCGTCTCGTCGAGTTTCCAATGGAGCACTTCCGTCAGGCCGTCAGGCTCCCAAGCGACACACTTGTGGTTCGTCCAGCCCCACGGATAAGAAGGCTCTTTGCCGCCCTCATAGACGGCCATCACGCTGAACCAGTAAATGGCCCGAACTTCTTTCTGACAGAACCATTTCTCTTTTGGCAGGCGAACCGAATAACGGAATACCGGCTCGAATGCCGCCGCCTGGGTCGGATCCGGGATTTCGGGGTGCTTGTCGTACCCGACCAGCACTTCGTCGTAATCCTGGGCCTTATATTCCCAGACTTTCTCGCCCGGATGACTGTACGGAACGTCAGCCGACGGCCGGACATCGTTCCAGATGGACAGCAGGAAGTAGTCCGGCTTGGCCGGCGGGGCCGTCTGCGGACAGTCACACGCCCTGTACCGGTAGCCGATGTAGGAGCCCCACCAGACGGCCGCAGTTATCGGGGTCTGCTGGTCGCATGGCCAGTCGTCAGCGACCAGTCGGCGAATATCGAGCTGCTCCTCGCCGGCCCCGGTAGTGATCTCAAACGCCAGGTCGATGGACCTGCCCGCCCACGGATGCCCCTGCGGGTATCTGAGCTCTTCCCACGGGCGAGAAATCGGCATAATATCCGTGCGCCAGACGGCATCGTCGTTCCAGTGGCGCGTAGAGGTTTTCCAGCCGAACCGGGTCGCCTCGGTCAGCGGTGTGTGCATTATATCGGCCTGGACGGCCAGCCAGTAAATCCTGCCCCTTTCCTGGGGAAATGCCTCCGCTGCGGGGATATCGAAATCGTACTGCCAGCAGATGGTATCGGCAGCCCGCTGGTAACCGACCGCCGGTGTGCAGGGCACGTACCAGCCTTCACGTAGGTTCTCAGCGTACTTTGTTCCCTCGAACTGCCCACGTTCGAACTTCCGCTCCCACAGCACCTCGCCGGGCATACTGTAGCCCGTTATGCTCTCGGCGGCGGGAATGTCCTTGTGGATAGTCAGCGTAAAGACGACGTGCTCCGGATAGCTGGCCGGCAAGATGTCTTTGTACCACGAGGTCCAGAGGCGAATATGCGTAATGGGTCCGGTGGCTTCACACTCGAAGTCGTCGGCAAGCGTCTGCTGTCGCCAGGTCGGGGGCAGGTCCTTTGTAGCGTCCACGTCCATGCCCATCTCGCTCAGATCCGGCGGCTGACGCCACTTGTTTGCCGCTACCGTCACAACGGCCATGGACTGCTCATCCTCGTAGTGCCTCCAGTCGCGTATGCCGGTGAACGGCTGCTCGACCTTGATGTAGTCCGGATCGGTGTCCAGCTCAAAGGCCATGTCGAAGCTCAGACGCTGCCCGCATAACGCCGCCTCAATCGGTGTAAAGACAAGTGGAAAGTCGTTGGCATAGCCCAGCGGCAGATCGCCTTCCACCGTGAACTTCACGGCATCGTCCATCCAGTGCGATGGCCGAGTCTTCCAGCCCCACTGGTAAAACGGAACCGTCAGCGGCGGGTAAATAGCGGTGATGCTGATCCAGAAGACGTCATCGCCGGTGGCCGAATCAATGTACCTGTGCTGCCAGAAGTACTCTTTCGGCTCAAACTGCACATAATACTGGAAGCAGGTGTCCGGCGGTCTCTGGCTAAAGCGGTCGATGCCCACGCGCTGCTCATGGACCCGGTCGGCGGATACATCAACGTACCAGAGCAGCTTCTTGGGGTAGCTGTGACCCGGCTTGGCCAACGGATTGGCTGGAACGTTCGACCAGAATCCGATCCGCCAACCGGTCGGTCGGACCGCCGGCGCCTCAGGCGAATCCCAGCGCTCGTACGAACCCCACCAGTGGACCGAAGTAATCGGCATGGTGCCCAGGCAGCGGAAATCGTCCGCCACCATACGCCAAACGGCGGGCAGTACCGCCGTGGTGGAGGTCGGCCGGATACAGAAGGATA
>CAZPJZ010000340.1:0-3709 GCA_964586995.1 uncultured Pirellulales bacterium
TTCCAGGTGCCGCAACTGCCTTATTACTTTGCCTGGGTCGACGACCCCAAGAGTATGCTCAGCGACGACGGGCTCAAGCAGGCCATTGCTCAGGCCAAAGACCCCCAAGCCAAACGCGAACTCGAGCAGGTGCTCGCCTGGAGTAAGCAGGTCAACTGGGCTATCAAAGAGATCGTCAAGCAGATGCCGCCCTTTCCATACGTGCGGGAAAGTCTGGAGAAAATTCGGTCCGTAGCCGATGTCATCGTCGTTTCGGGCACGCCCGGCGAGGCCCTTGCCCGCGAGTGGCAAGAACATGACATCGCCAGGTACGTAGAAGTGATAGCCGGTCAGGAAATGGGCACGAAGACCCAGCACCTCGCGTATGCAACAAAGGGCAGGTATGAAAAGAACCACGTTCTAATGGTCGGCGACGCCCCCGGCGATATGAAAGCAGCCAAGGCCAACGACGCCTTGTTCTATCCGGTCAATCCTGGTGACGAGGTCAGATCGTGGAAGAGATTTCACGATGAGGCGTTCGACAGGTTTATCAAAGGCGCGTACGCCGGCAGGTACGAGCAAGAACTGATTGAGCAATTCGAGGCACTTCTGCCCGAGAGGCCGGCCTGGGAAGCGTAAGAGATGGTGATTGCAAGACAGAGTAAGGATGGATTTGTCGGCATCGAGCAGGCCCGGCAGGCAATCGGTGAGTTCTTTACGCAGCGCGATCATGCCGGTAAACGAGTTCTGCTAATTATTCCCGACAATACGCGCTCCGGGCCTATAGGGGACATCTTCAAGATAATATACGACTTTTTGGGGCAAAAAGCCAAAGTTGTCGATTGTCTGGTTGCGCTGGGCACGCATCCGCCTTTGACGGAAGAGCAAATCTGCACCCGGCTGGCAATCACGCTGAACGAGCGGCGCACCAAATACGCTTCGGTAAAATTCTTCAACCATCAATGGGACAGGCCCGAAACATTCAGCTCTATCGGAAGAATCTCCGCTAACGAGATCGAAAAAATAAGCGGAGGGCTGTTTCGCGACGAAGTGAACGTAGCGATTAACAAACGGATTTTTGACTACGATGAGATCCTCATCCTGGGTCCCGTCTTTCCGCATGAAGTCGTTGGCTTTTCCGGCGGGCATAAGTATATCTTTCCGGGAATCGCAGGCGAAGAAATCATAAACTTTTTTCACTGGCTCGGCGCCATAATCACCAACCCGGTCATAAACGGCAACAAGTGGACGCCAACCCGGCACGTCGTTGAGAAAGCCGCTTCGTTTATAAAAGTGCCCCGGCAGCTATTTGCCATCGTGGCCCTCGAAAATCACCTCAAAGGCATATTCATCGGCGACTGCATCGAGGCATGGGAAATGGCAGCCGACTTATCTAAAGACGTCCACGTCGTCTATAAAGATAGGCCGTATAAGACTATTCTCGGCATCGCCCCGAAGATGTACGACGATTTATGGACGGCCGGCAAAGTCATGTACAAATTGGAGCCGATCGCGGCTGACGGTGCGACCCTGATCATTTACGCTCCGCACGTCACAGAAATCTCATATACCCACGGCAGAATTCTTGCCCAAATCGGCTACCACACACTGGACTACTTCACGAAACAGTGGGAGAAATTCTCGGCCTTTCCGCGCGGCGTGATCGCCCATTCCACGCACGTTAAAGGCATCGGCACATATATAAACGGCGTCGAGAAGCCCCGAATAAACGTGGCGCTGGCTACAGGCATCGGCAGGCAGCTATGCGAAAAGATAAACCTCGGTTACATGAAGCCCGACCTGATCGACATCGCCAATTATGAGAATAAGGAGGACAAAGGCATCCTGGTCGTGCACCACGCCGGCGAAATGCTCTACAGATTGTCCAGCGGATATATACCGACAATTACAGAGCAATAATAGAGTAGCCACCAGTAACAGTCTGAAAAGGAGCAAAGAAAAATGGCAAATGCAGATATTGGCCTGATCGGCTTAGCAGTCATGGGCGAAAACCTGATTCTGAATATGGAAAGTAAGGGCTTTACCGTCGCCTGCTACAATCGTACCGTCTCGAAGGTGGATGACTTTATAAACGGCCGGGCAAAAGGCAAAAAAGTCATTGGCTGTCACTCCATTGAAGAGCTGGCGGAAAATCTCCAAAAGCCGCGTAAAGTAATGCTGATGGTAAAGGCCGGCCAGCCGGTCGATGACTTTATCGAGCAGCTTCTGCCGCACCTGGAAGATGGTGACATCATCATTGACGGCGGCAACTCGCATTACCCCGACACCATCCGCCGCACAGCCTACGTCGAGAGTAAGGGCAAACGTTATATCGGCACGGGCGTGTCCGGCGGAGAAGAAGGAGCACTGCGAGGCCCGTCGATAATGCCCGGCGGCTCGCCGGCTGCCTGGGAGCACGTCAAGCCCATCTTTCAGAAAATCGCCGCCCAGGCCCCGGACGGCCTGCCGTGCTGCGAATGGATGGGCGAAAACGGGGCCGGCCATTTCGTCAAGATGGTCCACAACGGCATCGAATATGGCGATATGCAGTTGATCTGCGAGACGTACCAGATGATGAAAGACGGCCTCGGCATGACCAACCAGCAAATGCACCAGGTTTTTGCCGAGTGGAATAGGGGCGAGCTCAACTCATATCTTATTGAGATCACGCGGGACATCCTCGCCTATAAGGACGAGGACGGCAATGAGGTCATCGACCTTATCCTCGACACGGCCGGCCAGAAAGGAACCGGCAAATGGACCGTTGTTGAGGCCCTGGATGAGGGCCAGCCGCTGACGCTCATAGCCGAGGCGGTTTTCGCCCGATGCCTTTCCGCGATAAAAGAGCAGCGCGTCACAGCCTCCAAAACCCTTAGAGGCCCCAAGGCAAAGTTTAGAGGCGACAAGGCTAAATTCATCGACGACCTCAGAGCCGCACTGTACGCCTCGAAGATTATCAGTTACGCGCAGGGCTATCAACTGATGCGGGCCGCCGCCAAGGAGCACAACTGGAACCTCAACTACGGCGGCATCGCCTCGATCTGGCGTGGCGGCTGTATCATCCGCTCGGCCTTTTTGAGCAAAATCAAAGAAGCCTTCGACAAAAAGCCCGACCTGGAGAACCTGCTGCTCGACCCGTTCTTCAAGCGGGCGGTGCAAAAAGGCCAGACCTCCTGGCGGCGGGTAGTGAACACTGCGGTCAAGCTCGGCATCCCCTTGCCGGCGATGAGCTCTGCTCTGGCGTTTTATGACGGCTATCGCGCCGAGCGTCTGCCGGCCAATCTGTTGCAGGCCCAGCGGGATTACTTTGGCGCACATACCTACGAGCGCGTGGACAAGCCGCGAGGCGAATTCTTCCACACCAACTGGACCGGCCGCGGAGGCGAAACCGCCGCCTCGACATATACCGTGTAACGGCAAGGGCCTTGCGAATGTACGACAGTCTCCGGATGCAAGCGGTACAGTCGCCCATCATACCGGTGGTGGGCGAGCTGATACGCAGCAATCCCGGCACGATCTCTCTGGGCCAGGGCGTGGCGTACTATGGGCCGCCGCCGGAGGCCCTTGAATCAATCCAGGCATTCCTGGCCGATCCGGAAAACCACAAATACAAGCTTGTGCAGGGCATACCCGAACTCCTGCACGCAATCAAGCAGAAGCTGGAGAGTGAAAACGGTATAGTCGTGAGCGATGCCAACCGCATCGTGGTCACCGCCGGTGCGAATATGGG
>CAZPJZ010000341.1:0-3700 GCA_964586995.1 uncultured Pirellulales bacterium
GAGCGAAGGCACGCCCATAGAGTACCGCAATATCTATATTGAACCTCTGGAATAGTTTTTTACGGATAGGTGTTTGTTAATTCCTGTGTAGATAGTGGTAAAACACAGGAATTATAGAATGACGATGTCATTCTCGCGAAAGCGGGAATCCAGCTCTTTTATGAGTTTTTTCTGGACTCCTGCCTGCGCAGGAGTGACAAGTTGAAACAACCTCCTTTAACGTTAGTTTTGCATGTTTCAATAGCCGCCGGCACAACTGCTCGTTCGGCGAGCTCAGGGGGCAGGCCCTGAGCCTGTCGAACGCGGCGGCGCCGGGCGAGTCGGGCCGGTTAGGTGCTATGAAAGTCTTGGTCGCCCAAAGGTGTGGATTTTGTCAGGGTGTCAGAAACGCTATTACTACCGCTGAGAAAATTCTCGCGCAGGAAAAGGAAGTCTACAGTCTCGGCCCTATTATCCATAACGCGGACGTGGTGCAGCGACTGGCCAAAGCCGGGCTGAAAACCGTCAACAGCGTGGAGGACATAGAATCGGGCTCAGTCCTTATCCGGTCGCACGGTGCTGCTCCGGAGCAGATAAAGAAACTAAAACAGAAGGGACTTAAAATAGTCGACGCCACCTGTGTGCTGGTCAAAAGGGTCCAGGGCATAGCAAAACAATTGGCCGACGATGGCTATAAGGTAGTAATTATCGGCGATGAGAACCACCCGGAGGTTCAGGCTGTGATGGGCTGTGCGGCGGACGTGGTTGTGGTCGCGGACGAATCGGATTTGCAAAAGCTGCCGGAAAACGCCAAGTTGGGCGTAGTTTGTCAGACAACCCAAAGTCCGGAACACTTCAGCCACATGCTCGGTGCAATAGGCCGGCATGGTTTTACTGAGTTAAAGGCAATCAATACGCTCTGCAAAGAGGCCGTCAAAAGGCAAGAATCCGCTGTGGAATTATGCAGGCAGGTGGATATAATGTTCGTGCTCGGCGGCCTGGAAAGCGCCAATACCCGTAAGCTGGCCGAGCTTTGCAGGTGCGTAAATGAACAGACGTTTCATCTGGAGAACTGGAACGGACTTGATAAACGACTGCTTTTCGGCAAAAATGTGGCTGGCGTTACGGCTGGCGCTTCGACCCCGGATTGGATAGTCGTGGAATTTGTTAGGAGCCTGGAGGCCTTTGATGCCGGCGGGCGTTGATAAAGCCTCAAAAGGCCACAAGAAAGTGGACAAGTGGCATTTGCTGCGTTGGCAAATGTGTTTTTGCAGGTTAGAATAGCTTAAGAGGATGTGTTTGTGCCGTTCTGCACGGCGGTCTACCGGCGTAAATGTGGGGCGCTGAGAGGCCGGAAATTGAAGACTCCACAGGGGAACATAGGTTTATGGTAGACAGAAATATTGTTAACAGGTTGGGTTTATCAGAAGAGCAGCTTGACCGGCAGGTCAACGAAATGTTCAGCGATGAGGAAAACCAGTATCTTGAGCAGGCTTTGAGAACCAAGGTGGACTTGCGTCTGCCGGGAACCATTCTGAAGGGGACCATCATCTCGCAAATAGGCAACGACGTGATGGTGGAGGTCGGCCTGAAAAGCGAAGGAGTCGTCGATGCGGGCGAATTTGCCAGTCCAGAGGAAATAGTCCCGGGTAAACAGATTGAGGTCCTTCTCGAGGATACGGATTCCGAGAGCGGGCTGATTCTTCTGAGCAAGCGCAAGGCGGATATCATCAAAGGCTGGGAGATGATAATCAATACGAAAAAGGAGGGGGACACGGTTACCGGCAAGGTTATAAGGCGCATCAAAGGCGGCTTGCTGGTTGATATCGGAGTCCCCGTGTTTTTGCCCGCTTCGCAAGTTGATATCAGGAAACCCGGCGACATCAGCAGATTCATCGGCCAGGACGTTGACTGCAAAATTTTGAAGATCGATGTTGAAGGCCGAAACATCGTCGTATCAAGACGCAAACTCATCGAAGAAGAACGTCGGAGCAGTAAAGAAAAGGTCTTGGCCGAGATCGAGATCGGTCAGTTGCGGAGAGGGATCGTCAAGAACATCGCCGACTTCGGCGTGTTCGTGGATCTAGGCGGGTTGGATGGCCTGCTGCATATTTCAGATTTGAGCTGGGGCAGAATCTCGCACCCCTCCGAAGTAGTGCACTTGGACCAGGAGATCGAGTGCGTGGTCATCGGAGTTGATAAAGAGAATGAGAAGATATCGCTCGGTTTGAAGCAGAAAACGCCGAGTCCCTGGGAGGATGTGGAGGTTCGCTATCCGGTCGGGGCCAAGGTCAAGGGTAAAGTCGTAAATATTATGAACTATGGTGTGTTTGTTCGGCTTGAAGACGGAATTGAAGGGCTGGTGCATATTAGCGAGATGAGCTGGACGAAGCGCCTGTCACATCCCGGAGAGATGGTCGGCCTTGGCGACGAGATAGAGGTGGTCGTGTTGAACGTGAACAAGGACAAGCAGGAAATCTCGCTGGGCCTCAAACAGACCGAAACGAATCCATGGACGATAGCGGCTAAGAAATATCCGCCGGGTACGATTGTCACTGCCAGGGTGCGGAGTATGACCAATTTCGGTGCCTTCGTAGAGATCGAGCCGGGCATTGACGGTATGATCCACATTTCCGATCTGAGCTGGACAAAGAAATACGGACATCCCAGCGAGGCACTGCAGAAAGGTCAGGAGATCAAATGCGTGGTTCTCGAAGTGAATGAAGAGAAACAGCGGATATCGCTGGGCAAAAAGCAGATGACCGAGGATCCCTGGATTCGCGCTATTCCGGAGAAATATATACCTGGACATATCATCAAGGGAAGGATAGCCAAACTTACCAATTTTGGAGCCTTTGTCGAACTCGAGCCGGACCTGGAGGGCCTGCTGCATATTTCCGAGCTTGCCGACCACAAGATTGAAAAGCCTCAAGATGTCGTTAAGCCGGGCGATGAAGTTGAGGTCAAGATTCTGAAGGTGGATGCCGAAGCCCGCAAGATCGGTCTGAGCTTGCGAAGGGTCCAGTGGGCGGCCGAGGAACACGCGGGCGAACCTGCCAAGCAGCAGACCCGGTCGCGCGGCCGCAAAACCCCCGAGGTCGAAGCGGATAAGACTGCAAAGCTGCAAGACAAGACAGAGGAAGCCAAAGAATCGGAGTTGCATAAGCCCGGCGATGAGGGCGAGGGCGCAACGCCGGAGGCTGAGGCTATTGAGGCCGAGAACAAAGATGTGACAGAGCAAGCCGAGCAGGGCCAGGTCGGGCCGGTTCAAGAGGGTACGGATGCTGAGGCCGAGGTTCGTGAAGATGATAGTCCCGGACAAGAGCGGACTGAGTGAGGACGGGCACATGCTGCCCCGGAAGATTGCAGGAAGCGACTATTCTGTGCTGCGGCAATGGCATGGCCCAGTCTTGTCCGGTTAAATCGCTGCACCTGGACGTCTGTGGACGGGCGCTTGGCCGGGGCCGGCAAGCGCCTCGGGCAGGCGCAAAGGCAAAAAAATCCGCTCTCAGGCAAAAAAATGGTCGTCTTACGTACATTTGGGCAGGCTTAGTTTTCAGGAAAACCGTGTAACAGCTTGAAAATACAAGACTTATACATTTCAATAGCATGGACCGAAAATCCGTGTGTATTTGAGAAAATTTTCTTGACCGGAACATGGCTAATCTGGTATAAATAGGGAAGCAGTATGGGCCTCTGGGATGGCCTGTTTCTGTGTGAT
>CAZPJZ010000342.1:0-3687 GCA_964586995.1 uncultured Pirellulales bacterium
CAACCTCATCGATCCGCCAGTAGTAGGTGGTCCCGGGGACCAGCGGGGCCTGATCGTAATAAACGGTCATGGCGACGCCTTGTCGAACCTTGAATTCGGCCTGCCCCGGCGTGGGATTGGTACCGAAGTACACATCGTGGTAGGCGGCGCCCTTTCCGGCCGTCCAGCTAAGCAACGGCAGCAGTACATTGTCGGCCCCATCAGCCGGGTTCGGGCCAAAGGCTACCGGCACTCGACCTTTCAGAAGGACGAAGCTGTCCGGGTCCAGCTTGACGTCCGAGATCGCGATGCCGAAGATGATTCCATCCCACTGCTCGCCGGAGGCCCAGCCCGTGTTGCCAATGCGGAACTGCGTCGTCACGCCAGCCATATATGCAGGCCTGGTCGCCTTACCAATTGACGTACCATCAACGAACACCTCGACACCCTGGGTCGCTACGTTATATACCAAGGCGAGGTGATGCACCGTAGTATCGGGCGGGCTCGACCACGGATGCGGGCCGACAGGTCCCCCAGAATCCCGGAGGCGAACTTCAACATCAGTCAGGTTCTGGTGGATCCCAAAATATAGCGCCTGATCGCAACAACCAGAGGCATTCGAACCGAACACCGGCGTCCAGCCCGAGGCTCCTGCATAGTTTGCCTGGAATTCAAGGGTAAAATCACCGGGCAATGCGCTGAGATTGAGCGGCGTTTCGACGTAGCTGCGGACGCCGTCATCTATGAAACACAGGCCCCCGCCAGTGACCCAGCCCTCGCGGCTGTTAAACACGCCGGCACCGGCAGCAGTATTGGTAAATCCAACCAGTGTGCCGTGGTTGCCGTTGCCGCTCAGGTCTGTCACGGTTGTGCCGCTGGCGTCACTAAAATTGTAGTGCAGCAATGTAGCGGCTGCGCAGGGCGAACCGGACATCAGAGCCGGCACTAAGACAAAAGAAATTAGGTAAACCAATTTTCTACACATAATATTCCTCCTTCAAGAGAAACGTTACAATGGCTGTGCTTTAGCAGCACACAAAAGCAGTGTCACCACAGAATTTTAGAACGTGGGCTTCCGATTTGCACCTACCTCCTTGCTAAAACTGCAATCCACCAAATTGCAAATCCGAACATACCTGATTTATACCAGATTAACACCCTCCACGTCAAGAAGGAATTTGCTGTCTTTCATGCTTGTACGTTGCGCGTGTCGCTGTATCCGCCTTCGAATTCCCACTTCGAGTCTGGTTTCCTTTGGAGCAGTATTTCTTACTTACAGGCCGCAGATGTAGCGCGGCCACCTGTCAAGTTGGCGTACCAGCCGACTTATTATGCCAAAACTGGCATTTGCTCTTGGCCTCGCCGGGTGGAAAGACCGCCTTGGGCTCAAATTTTATCTTGCCTAATTATTTATTATGACAAAGGTTAGGAGCAGCCCGCCCATCGTGACCCTTTATCCCTGGGCAGGCTGGTATATCTTTTGCTCTTTAGCATGGAATTAAGGACAAAACTGACAATCGGACTTTATAGGTTAGGAGAAAAGCAATTATGGCAGTCAAACAATTGGCATTCGAATCCGATGCACGGGCTGCCCTGCTGGCCGGCGTGGAGAAGCTGGCAGCGGCGGTCAAGCCTACCCTCGGCCCAAGGGGCCGAAATGCTGTCCTTGACAAAAGCTGGGGTGGGCCAACCGTTACCAAGGACGGCGTCACAGTGGCCGAAGAGATCGACTTGCAAGACAAGAATGAGAACCTGGGCGCCAAACTGGTCAAGGAAGCCGCGAGCAAAACCTCAAAGGTGGCCGGCGATGGAACAACCACTGCCACCGTCCTGGCCGAGGCCCTGTTCAAAGAAGCCTACAAGAACATCACAGCCGGGGCCGATGCGATGTCGTTGGCGCGCGGGCTAAACAAGGCCGCCAAGGTGGTGACCGAGCAGCTCGCCTCGCTGGCAAGACCGGTAGACATTACCAAGGCCAGCGACATTGTCAACGTTGCCGCGGTGTCTGCCAACAACGACCCGGAAATTGGAAAGATCATGGCTCAAGCTTTCCAGAAGGTCGGCAAGGATGGCGTTATCACCGTCGAAGAGGGTAAAGGCTTCAAGACAACTATAGATTTCGTCGAGGGCATGGAGTTCGACCGTGGCTATCTCTCGCCGCATTTTGTAACCGACCCTGAAAACATGGTCTGCGTGCTGGAGAAGCCGTACATTCTCGTGCACGAAGAAAAGATCAGCAGCGTTACCAAGCTTGTGCCTCTGCTGGAGAAGATTGCCAGGACTAAAAGGCCCTTGCTGATTATCGCTGAGGAGGTTGAAAGCGAAGCGCTGGCGACGCTCGTGGTGAATAAGCTAAAGGGCGTACTGCAAGTGGCGGCCGTCAAGGCACCCGGCTACGGCGACCGAAGAAAGGCAATGCTGCAAGACATCGCCATTCTGACCGGCGCAGAGCCGATCTTCAAAGACCTCGGAATAGACATTGAGCATATAGGCATCAAGCAGCTTGGTCAAGCTAAGAAAGTCACTATCGACAACGACAACACCATAATCATTGAGGGTGCCGGCAGCCAAGAAGCTATCAACGGACGAATCAAGCAGATCAAAAGCGAAATAGAAACCACAACCAGCGATTACGACCGTGAGAAACTGCAGGAGCGACTTGCCAAGCTGACCGGCGGAGTCGCACAAATTAACGTTGGAGCGGCCAGTGAAGCGGAAATGAAAGAGAAAAAAGCGCGACTTGAAGATGCCCTGCACGCCACCAGAGCTGCGATTGAGGAAGGAATTGTGCCGGGCGGTGGAGTGGCGCTGATCCGTTGTATCGACGCCGTCAAACAGCTAAAACTGGAAGGTGACGAGCAGACGGGAGCTAACATACTGGCAAAGGCTCTTACCATGCCCTGCTATTATATCGCCGCCAATGCCGGTGCGACGGCCAACCTCGTGGTTGACAAAGTCAGGCAGGGCAAGGGCAACTTCGGCTATAACGCCGACACCGACAAGTACGAAGACCTGGTCGAAGCCGGCGTCATCGATCCTGCAAAGGTAACACGAATCGCCCTGCAAAACGCGGTCAGCGTGGCTGGACTGCTGCTGACGACGGACTGTCTCGTTACCGAAAAGCCCAAGGAAAAGGAAGAAAGACCTCCGATGCCAGGCGGCGGCTACGGCGAAGATATGGATATGATGTAAAGCCTGGCGGATAAACCGATATCTTGAGCAACACACTGCCAGCAGGAGCGAAGGTATGAACAGCCCAAGCAGCCGGTCGTGCAGCAACGTGTCAGTAGATAAGAGCAGAAGGATACCGATCCGTCTGATCATCCTGTCGTGCGTTTTGGCTATCGCGGGTTGCAAGCAGACCGGCAACAAACCTACGGTTGGGGACTTAGCCGGCGCAGGGCCAGAGCTGAAAAAAGACGAACGTATGAGCTGGTGGCGCCAGGCGAGATTCGGAATGTTCATCCATTGGGGCGTCTATTCGGTGCCCGCGGGTGAGTGGAAAGGACAAAGAGTCCCGGGTGTCGGCGAATGGATTATGCAGCAGGCTAAGATTCCCGTCGCGGAATACGAGCAGCTTGCCGGACAGTTTAATCCTGTCAAATTCGATGCCGACCAGTGGGTGCGAATCGCCAAAGACGCGGGCATGAAATACATCGTCATCACATCCAAGCACCACGATGGCTTCTGTATGTGGGACTCGAAAGT
>CAZPJZ010000343.1:0-3676 GCA_964586995.1 uncultured Pirellulales bacterium
TCAATCAGCGTGCCGTTGGGATCCACGTAAACGGCCAGATTCATTTTTCCGCCAAAACCGCGCACCTGCGGCGCGAGGTCCTCAGAGCTAAAGATATAGCCGGTCGGCACGTTGTTGGCGTCGTAGGCTTCAAAGTAGTTGGTCTTGCGACCGCTGTCGGCAAGAACCTTTGATGCCTGCTCGAGTCGTGACTGGCCCGCAAGCGCCTGAGCGGCATACTGGGGTAGTGACGGCCTGAGTTGAGCACCGGCCTCGGCGAGTAGATTCGAGCACAGGATAACAGATACGCCGACGCCGAACAGCGCGTAACCGAGCCGGCGCAATCGAAGTCCGAAATCTGTAATTGCGGATTCTCGACCTGCCGGTTTATATGCCGTCACTGCGATGGGCGGCAGATTAGCCAGGATGAGCACGATGAATACAAAAAGCGTCGCACTGGCCCCCAGCACCGGAACGAGAGCCAGTCCCGTCAGCAATCCGCCCACTGCGGCACCTATGTGGTCGGCGGTTTCTAACTTGCTGCCGACCCGGCCCGTCTCAAAGCCGGCATCGGCGAGCTGCTTGGCGGCCAGCGGGAAATAGCAGCCGGCAGCCAAACCGCACACGACAAATGCAACGGCGAAAAACGTATGCGTTTGTTGTTCGGCGGGCCAAAAGGAGATCGCGGCTAAGATTAGTGCATGCACAATCAGCACCGTAACGACGAACAGTGCGGGGCCCGAACCTGAGCCGGATCGGCGGTTTAGCAACTGTGAGATAGCCGCTGCCCCGGCGGTCAAGCCTACCATGAACAGCGAGGAAATGATTCCAATGTGCAAGTACAACGAGCCGAACCGGGTTTGGTAGAGGTACATCAGGACGATGACTGCCCCGATGCCGACCAGACCGGCGGAGAAGATTAGAAACATGCTGTCGAAGCTGGATGTACGTGCTTGCCCGCTTTTGGCTTGCGTGACGATGTACAGGACTCGCAGGGCGACGAAGACCAGAATCGGGATAAGATAAGCGACCGGACCAGCCAAAGCCAGGCGTTTCACCAGCCGCGTAACCGGTGCGCCCGATTGTTTCGCGGCAAGCAACAGACTATACAGGTCAGTCAAAGGCCTGGAATCGCGATTGATTAACATGCTCTCCGGCAGGTCGGCGGCCGAGTAGGCCGCAAGAGCCGCAGCAGCACGGTCCGGAAGATAAACGGAAAGCAACGCCTGGGGCGGGAAGACCGCCCTTGCGCCTTCTATCTTTGCAAAGCGATCTCGCAGGATGCCGGGCTCGCCCGTAAGGTTCTCAGAATCCGACGCAATGAACCACGTATCCTCGCCGCCAGTCAGTACGAGATTGGCGAATACTTTGTCGAGGGTGAGCTTCGTGGAGGCACCGAGATTGACCAGTTCGGTACCCATGATGTTTTCTCCGCCTGCCACCCGCACCGCTAAGACGCCGTCGGGCGTGAGAGATTCCTTGACCTGGCGATAGAATTCGATGCTGAAGTACCGGTTCAGCGCCGAGCTGGTTGCTTCGGGCAGATTGATAATCAGTATGTCGTAATAATCCTTCTTCTCAGCCAGCAGCTCGCGCACGTCACCAGCCAAACGGCGAAATCGCTGGTCACTGATTCGCAACTCTGCCGGTAGGAATCGGTCCACCTTCTGCAGATATTCGCTGTCACAATGTGCCCAACTGATAGTCTCGATCTGTGGCAATCGGAGGAATTCCTGGCACAGTCCCAGCCCGGAGCCCAGAACCAGAATCGTCCTGGCATCGGGTTTCTGACATAGGCTGATAGCTGCGATGCGTCCCGCTGATTCGTGGTCCGGCAGCACTTCGCACGTGCTGCCCTCACGAATAGCTATCCATTGGCCTTGGTACATCCCATACAGATATTCGGCCTGCGGAGTTTGGAATGAGCCAACCAGAGCCTGCCTGGGAAGCAGCTTGGTCCACTTGATGACTCTGATGTGGCTCATCAAGATTTCGTCCGCTCGGACGCTGAGGCACAGCAGCACGCATGCGGGTATGGACAGAGCTATTGCTCGCCAAGCCGGATTCCGTCCTTTCCCTCCTTGCCGTGCCTGGACAAGCTGCACGCAAAAGGCAGAAGAGGACAGAACCAGAGCAAGAATAAAAAAGACCCTTGCCGAGCTCATGCCGAGTCCCAGCAAGATAGTGACACCCAGCCCGCCGACAAAACTGCCGGCCGCTTCGATAATGTACACCCGCGAGACCGCAAGCTCGCCATCCTGTCGAACCCACCGACATGCGATGGGAAAAAACACGCCGGTGATTAGGCTGACCGGCGCGTTAATGAGCAGTGACAGCAGTAAAATGTCTCGCACCGACCAGAGTGCGTAGGATTGGATGCCGGCAATCTCGCGGGCTTGTACAATTAGTATCCATTCGAGCATGAAGGCGGGCAGAAAGGCCAGGAGTAGAAATTCTATATTGTGCAGCAGTTTTTCGGCAACAGTCTTGGCGCGGTAGACCAGCGCCGCCCCCACCGCGATCCAGGCGAGCCACGAGCCGAAGAAAATGCCAACGCTAATATCATTTCCTTCAAAGGTGGTCAGAAAATCGCGAAACAGCAACGCCTGGGCGGCGATGGTAAACAGGCCGTAACTGAATATTAAAAAGGCCCGCGCAAATTTCATTGCTCTTCACCGAAAACGACTGCCTGAAAGACCATAAAGCTCGCACCTTCCTTCCAGGCGTCCGGAGGTAATCCGGCTTTTTGTGACAGACTGGTGAGCGTCTGCTCGAGGTTCCAGCCCTGTTCAGTCGCGACCTGGGGCAGATACAGAGCCGACCGTCCCTCCTTAGATAGCACAATCCCGTCTATGCCTATTCTGATTTGACCCGGCGAATCAATGGGTTGAGGCACAGTCAGCGCAGAGATTTCTACAGTTATATCTTTGAGCTCCTCCTGTGTCACAGGAGTAAAACGTTTGTCGTTAATACTGGCATGGATGGCGTTGAAAAGGACCGATTTATACAGCGGTCGTTGGGGGTAGACGTCACCTATGCAGCCTCTAAGCTGGGAGTCTTTGCTGAGCGTCACAAATGCCGCCCGCGGACGCTTCATAGCATCGCTTGTGGTGACACCCAGCTCCGATGGTTCAGGAACACGGCGATGCTTCAGAGCGTAAACGATTGTCTCGCGGGCCAAGGTCAAGAGCTGCTTCTTATCTTCTTGAGACAATTCAGGATTGGTTGCATCCGGCGTAACTGCCGGGTGGTTTGTCCACTTGCCGGAAAAGGCCACCGACAGATAGCTTACCGAGTTTGAATAATCGCCTGTTAGTTCGCCGGAAGTGGCATATTTTGCCAGAGTGACCTTGGTGTCTTTATCCAGCATTGAAAGCAGCACGGCTATCGGTATGTAACCGCAAATCGTGGCTCCGGTTTTGCGCCTATATTCGAAGAAACCTTCACTATCCAGCTTGGCTATGTCCTCGTATGCCCCCATGTCGAGCTGTTTTATCCGCTCCGGGATATTTTCTGTGAAGGGCACATAGCCGTGTTGCCGGCCATAATGTACAAAATCCGAGCTGGCAACAACCAGCGTGTCCGCATCAACCAGGCCTCTCAAAATCTGCCCTGCTCTTGTGATTGTCTGCAGCGAGCACTGGCCGGCCACGATAGGCACGAGTTTGAAATCTTTGAAGCGGTATTGCAGCAACGG
>CAZPJZ010000344.1:0-3670 GCA_964586995.1 uncultured Pirellulales bacterium
TGTGTATCGTGTTCGGCGAGTCTTGTATTTAGCCCCACGTTCTGCGCGGGGTACTTTTCTCAGATTATACGGATACTCAGGCAGAACTGAAAGGCCGATTTGATGAATTTCATAGGCGTTGAGATACGGCAGTTGAGTGCGAATTGATCTATTTTTGGCAGTAATCTATAAGGCGAGCGATTTCACTACGAAGGTCTTTGCGGTGCACAATCATATCCACAAAGCCGTGCTCTAACATAAACTCAGCGGTCTGGAATCCTTCCGGCAGCTCCATTTTTATTGTCTCGGCTATCGTGCGAGGCCCGGCAAAACCAATCATAGCACCAGGCTCAGCTATGGTGACGTCGCCTAACATGGCAAAGCTGGCGGTCACCCCGCCGGTTGTAGGGTCGGTTAGAACTGATATGAACAGTCCCCCGGCCTCATCGAATTTAGCTAATGCCGCGGAGGTCTTGGCCATTTGGCCCAGTGATATGACACCTTCATGCATCCTTGCACCGCCTGAACAGCTAACCACCACCAAAGGTAGCGATTGCTCCATCGCCTCATCCACGGCTACGCAGAGTTTTTCGCCGACCACGTAACCCATGGAACCCATAAGAAAGTTCGGTTCCATCACACCCAGAATAACGTCCCGCCCCTGGATAAAGGCCTTGCCGATTCGCATCGCTTCCTTGGCGCCACACTTTTTCTCGTCGTCTTTGAGGCGCTGTTTGTACGTGGTTCCGCGGAATTTAAAGCCCAGCGGATCGCTGGTGGTCAGATCGCTCAAAGTCTCCTGGAACGACCCCTCATCGGCCAAATACTCAATTCGTTTCGCTGCATGAATGCGAAAGTGGTGATCACATTCCGGACAGACATTAAGATTCTCCTCGACACTTTTGCGGTAGAGCATATGCTCGCATCCGGGACAGCGCATCCACAGCCCTTCGGGCATTTCTCGCCGAGGTCGCAGTGAGAATCCGTTCCATTTTGATTTAAGTTCTTTTGCCATACGTAGAATATATCGGCATACGAGCTGGTTTTAAGACAGAAAGTATACCGGCAATCCGCCTGTTTAGCCACAAAAACTTACGAGGCGGCCTTTCGAATGGCGTTTATGGCGGCGGCGCGGTCGGATTTTGAGAAAATTGCATGGCCCGCCACCAGGGTATCAGCGCCGTACGAAACCACCAGAGGCGTGGTTTGAGGGTCGATTCCGCCGTCCACCTCAACTCTGACGTCAGAACCGACGATTTTTCTGACTTGTGCGATTTTTTTTGCCGCTTCCGGCATAAATTTCTGCCCCCCGAAACCCGGGCGAACTGTCATCACCAGAACCATATCACACAGCGGGGCAACATTCTTTATTGCCTCGACCGGCGTTTCCGGATTCAAGCATATCCCTGCGGTGACATCTTGCTTGTGCAATTTGTCAATGATTTCTTCCGGTTCATCACTCACTTCGATGTGGAACGTTATATGATTAACACCTGCCTCGACAAAACGCTGAGCGTATTTGGCAGGTTCGCTTATCATCAAGTGACTATCGAAAACGAGGTTGCTGACCTTGCGAAGCTTTGCGATAACCGGCGGCCCGATGGTGATATTCGGCACAAAGTGGCCATCCATAACGTCCAGATGCACGATCTTTACGCCAGCCGACTCAACCGCCGCTATTTCGTCAGCCAACCTGGCAAAATCCGCGTCCAATATCGACGGTGCAATCTCAATTGTGCCTGCTCTGGGCAGCTTCATTTTCGAGCCTTTAACAAATTGTTCAAGGAATTCCATATTCTCATATCTTCAGCCTCATCGCAGAGTTTTCTTGCCCAGGTCTTAAGGTACCGCGTATCGAGTTTCCCCTTATGGCGCAAGGCGATACTCTTTGCATCAAGCAGGTCCTTATCCCGGCCCGGTATAATCTTCAACAAAATCAAATCCTCTGGAGTAGGAAAGAACGCCTTGATTCCGTGCAGTTGAATCACTCTGCGCCTCTGGCAGGCCCGAGTCTCTAAATCGGTTGAGGCAATAATAAAAACGATGTGATAGTCACCGAAGGATATTTGAAACACGCCCCTTCGCCGTACCGACTCTATGCACTTTTTCACAGGAACTTTGAAGCCTACTTTTGTCGCCTTATTAAGAAAATGGGGGACATCATTCTTGTTTATCACAATGTCCACATCGATATCAGCCGTGATCCTCGGCTCGCCAAGGGTGCTTGCTGCAATTCCACCGATAATAATGTAATTGTATCTGCCACTATTTAAAAATTGTACAATCTTTTTGTAGGCGTCCAGGAGTGCCATACTCATTGCTTTGGTCTTGGCTTTAACGCCATTTTAAGGCAAATCGGTTTATCTTCCGGAAAGTTATCTCGCCATTCATCGATCAGAGAACAGGACAGCATATCTTCCGCCAGGCGGATTGCTTTTTTCCAGGACAGGTTTTGCAGCCAGCGAACTTTCTCCCGCTGTAGACTTTCAAATCTTCTTTGGTCCAGCAGGCCTTTATTGTTTTTGGCTCTTTTCATTATTTATGCCCGGCTTGTGCTTGCTTCACTTATCATCGAGGATTTCGATACACTTGAACTTCTTACCTTCTAATAGCTCAAGTGACGCCCCTCCGCCGGTAGAAACGTGACTTATCCTGTCTACGAGATTGAGTTTTTCAATGGCACTTGCGCTATCGCCGCCTCCGACCACACTGCGGGCCCCCTTATCCGTCGCTTCGGCAACCGCCAGGGCCACCGCCTTGGTTCCTTCATCGAAAGGCGGCATCTCAAAGACCCCCATCGGGCCATTCCAGACAATAGTTTTGGCTTTCAGAACCTTGTCTGTAAAAAGATTTCTCGTCTCGGGCCCGATATCCAGTCCCCGCCAGCCCTCATCAATGTCACCGCTTACAACCTTGTTTACCACGCCGGCCTTTGCTTGCGGTGCAATAACGGCATCAACCTGCAGGACAATTTCGTGGCCAATATCTTCTGCACGTTTGAGAAGCTCATCTGCCTTATCGATAAAATCATCCTCGCAAAGACTGTCTCCAACCACGTGGCCTTTCGCCTTGAGGAATGTAAAAGCCATTGCCCCGCCTATCAGAATTGCGTCGACCTTATCTAAAAGGTTTTCGATGACGCCGAGTTTATCCGAGACCTTTGCCCCGCCGAGAATTGCGACAAAAGGCCTCTGGGGTTTATTGACTGTATCGCCTAAGAATTTCAGCTCTTTTTCTACTAAAAACCCGATTACACGGGGTTTGCCCTTCATAAGTATAGGCACGGTGTACATCGAGGCATTGTCCCGGTGAGCAGTTCCAAAGGCGTCATTAACATAAATATCTGCAAGGTCCGCAATCTGCTTTGCAAAAGCATCTTTTGCCGCCCGAAGCTCCTTATCCTCTTTCGCCGCCTTGTCTTTTATGACCTCTTCTCTATGAAAGCGGACATTCTCCAGCAGCATGCAATCGCCGGCCTTGAGAGCCTTTGCCTGCGTTTTGACCTGGGGCCCAACACAATCGTTGGTAAAAACGACCTTCTTGCCCAGCAGCTCCGACAGGCGTTTTGCCACGGGAGCAAGGCTGTACTTGTCGTCGCGCTCGCCTTCGGGCCTGCCAAGATGACTCATCAAAATCAGTGCACCACCTCTATCCAGAATGTTCTTTATTGTGGGCAGTGCCTTGACAATTC
>CAZPJZ010000345.1:0-3668 GCA_964586995.1 uncultured Pirellulales bacterium
GGGGTACAGAGGGCAGAAGCTTGTCCTCCGCGAAAGCGGGCAACAGAGGGCAGAAGGTCAGAGCCGTGGACGGGGCAGGTAAGTGAGTGGATGAAAAGATGGGTAAATGAGAAACTGCGTAACCCCTATTTCTCACCACGGAGAACGCCCAGAGCCCAGAGAACAGACTTGTTTTGCGCAAAGTCGAGGAATCTCCTGCCGAAACACGCCTGAATGACACGAATCGGACAGCCCAGACCACTCGACCGGGCTCAGGGGCAGGCCTCTACGACCACTGCGCACTCGGCGGTAAGAAGAACGCAACAGAAAGAGGAGCTTTGTCAGGAGCCCGGTCTTCGTTTCGATGCGGTAGAGGCAGGCGCGCCCTTTGCGCGTCCGATTACCGCTACCTTCAGGTCTTTTGCGGGAACCAGATGCCGGTAGAAGAAAGCCTGCATCATGTCGTCCGCCGGGGTGGCTTGCCGCACGACTTCTTGTCCCTGGATTACCGCGCGACCTTCCAGGTGCAGGCTGGCCGGTTCGGTCAGGGGCTTTAGCGGCACCCTGAGCGTGACCTTAGCCTGGTCCTGGCCGGCAGGCACCTTGCCGCCCATCAGCGTGAACCCGCTCGGCGCATCCTTCAATGCCAGAGCAATCTGGTCGGAAAATCCATCCTTCCGCAGGGCATACACGGTCAGGGCAGCGGTAGCGCCCGCCCG
Source organism: uncultured Pirellulales bacterium (assembly GCA_964586995.1). Classification (GTDB taxonomy): domain Bacteria; phylum Planctomycetota; class Phycisphaerae; order Sedimentisphaerales; family Anaerobacaceae; genus JAFNGF01. The sequence goes on from CAZPJZ010000345.1 coordinate 699, forward strand.
GACATTGATGCTGGAGGGTACGACCCTCAGCTCGAAATCAGGCTGCGGCGGACTGATGCGTAAGCGGTAGCTGTGGTCCTGGCCGCCCTTATTTTGTGCATCGCCTATGTGAAGATAATACGTTCCGTTGGCGGGCAGGCTGGCTGCCAACAGCGAGTCCGCGTGGTGCGTGATCAGCCCCGCGCCCTTATCTTCGTGGTCATCGGCCAGCGCCAGTTGCCGGCCGGTCGAGTCGGTCAGTCTGAGCGTGGAATCCAGAGGAGAGTCCAGGCGACGCGCATAAACCTCCGCAACAATCTGATCACCGGCGCGACCCTCGAGGCGGAAAATGTCCCAATCGCCCGCTTTATCAATGCGTCCGTTCACGATGATCGGAAGGGTGACCGGCTGTGCGCTGGTCTGCTCGTTATTTGGCTCCTTCTCCAGAGATTCCGGCAGCGTGTCCAGTGCAAAGGGCACTGGATTGGACACCAGCCCCATCTTGCTCATCGAGACCGGATAGACTCCCGGCCCTTTGCCGTTGGCCCCCGGCGTCAACCTGGCCGCCGGCAGATTCCAGCCCTCGACCTCGACTGTGGTTTGGACACCAGCCGGCCCGCCCAGAGGAAAAATGCTCGTGACAAATGGCAGTTCACCGAGGGCGATACGATAGACAAAATCCTCGCGTCCGCGGTAGATGGCGTCCCTGATCTCGATCACGTACTGGCCGTCCTGCGGAATCTCGTAAAAAAGGACCGGATCGGGATGGAAACGGTAGTCGTCGGCGTAGGCCAGTTCATTGCCGGCCGCATCGTAAAGCGTCAGCGTAGCCTGGAACCAGCCTGGAACACCGTCGGCCAGATACGGGATCAACTCCCGAGCGCTGGCGGCTATTACCAACTGCTGGCCCTTGCGGGCCTCGAACCGAAACCGGTCCACGTCGCCGGGCGTGATCTGGCCGTTCACAATGGCCGGCAGTGTGATGCTCATCACAGCCTCGGCCTGCGCAGAGTCGGGCTTCGGCAAACTCACTCGAGCCGAGCCGGCAAAAGTGGGCGTACTGACTTTCGTCTCTTTCTCGCTAAATTCCGCCAGTTGACCCACACAAAAAACGAGCGGATTTGACAGGCCGGAAGGGGCTGCCAACCTCAACTCCCGCCGGCCAGGCTCGGCGTCCGGCGCTATGGTGACCTCGATGGTCACGGTCTCAGAAATCGCAGGACTGGCCTGTCTATTCGGAGGATTGGCAAGCTTCTTTTTGATTTCCGCAAGCATTTGCTCGTCCTCAAGCGTCCATTGCGGGGTCGTCGAGTCCTGCGTCCCGGCCTGTTCGCCGCCTCTGTTGCTATTTCCCGTAGCGGCCAACCTCTTTTGTTGCAGTTCCTTCAACTTCTCTCGCAGCAGGGTAAACTCTCGCTGCGTGAGTGGTTTGGTGTGCTCGACCACTGCGGCTTGAAGTCCGGCGCCGGAGACGTACACGCTGCCGACGCCGTCCAGATACTGTCCGCCGATCGTCACCTGGAACGCGGCACCCTGCCGGCCGCCGGCGGGATAGACATAACCAATCCGCGGCTGCCTCTGCGCCCGCGCTGCGGGCATCGCCGACCAACCTTGGGACGTAATCGCCAGGAAAACTAAAAGCTGAGAGCTAAGAAATAAAAACCGACCAGTTCCACAGTTTTGTGCGCAGCGTTCTACGGTATTCATTGCGGGGGCCTTTACATGATTTCTTTCAAGCGTCCGCCCATTTTCACGCCATCGGCGGCGGACGGCGTCACTCGTACCGTCAGTCCCTGGGGATGTGGCAGTGTTCCATCCGGATCGATGCCGAGCAGTTCGTACATACTGGCGATGAGGTCACACGGATAGACGGGCCGCTCCTTCACTTCTTCACCTTTGGCGTCCGACGCCCCCACGACACAGCCGCCCTTGAACCCGCCGCCGGCAACCACCGCGGAGAAGACCTTGCCATAGTGGTTTCGTCCGCCATTCCAGGGTGCTTCCCACTGGACCTTTGGTGTTCTGCCGAATTCGCCGCTCCACCAGACGATAGTGCTTTCCAAGAGGCCCCGGTCGGACAAATCCTGCAGCAGGGTAGCCATGCCTTTATCCATTTCGGGCAGTTTTCGGCGCATGGCCTGGAAATGCTCCTTATGTGTATCCCAGCCCTTGTAGTTGATGGTGACGTAAGGGACGCCTCGTTCGACCAGCCGGCGTGCCGCCAGGCAGGATTGGCCGAAGGTGTTCATGCCGTACTGGTCTCTTAGCTCCTTGTTCTCCTGCGACAGATCAAACACCTTGCCGCCATCACCTAAAATCAGGTCATACGCCTGTTGCTCACACTGCTCCAATGCCGCCAGTTGCGGGTCGTTTTTCAAGGCTTGCCCCAGCGCATCGAGCTTATGGAGAAGCTCACGCCGGTTCTTCTGCCGCTGTTCGGTTATGCCCTGGGCGACAACTCCTTCCACGACGAATGGGGTTCTGGCTGGGTCGCCGCCCGTGGCAAAAGGTTTGTACCGCGACCCTAAAAAGCCCGCCTCGGAAAAACGCCCCTGCAAGTCGGTCAGCACAATGTAGGGCGGAATCAGTCCGCTGTATCCGGCGTCATAGCCTTTGAACAGCGAGACCACCGCGCCGACGCACGGATAGACCTGCCCATCGCCGGGCATCCGCCCGGTCTGCACCATGTATGACGCCGTCTCGTGGGAGTTCACGCCGTGTGTCATGCTGCGGATGATGGAATACTTGTCGGCCTGCTTTGCCAGCAGGGGCAGCAACTCGCCAATTATGATGCCATCGACGTTCGTGGGGATTGGCTTGCTCAACTGACCGCAATAATCATACCCGGCGTCCGGCTTGGGGTCGAAGGTATCCAGGTGCGCCGGACCGCCCCACATCCAGATTTGGACAACTGCCTTGGCCTTGGCCGGTCGCGCCGCTGTCGGGGCGCCAAGCCCCAAACGGTCAGCCAGTAGCAGCCCGGCCGCGCCG
>CAZPJZ010000346.1:0-3667 GCA_964586995.1 uncultured Pirellulales bacterium
GCCAAAGGTCGATGGGCTTTTTTACTCCTTTGGGGCGAAACGGCAGTTCAATTTTGCGGCCCGCGCCAGCAGATTCATACCCGGCGTAGAGCACTTCCTGCACGATGCGCCCGTCCTCGCCGGTAGCCAGCGGCTCTTCCTTGCCCCGCACGCACCGCGCAAAATGATTCATTTCCTGCGGAAAGCCGTAATTCCAAAGCTCCTCGAAAACCGGCCATGTCCAGCCCTTTGTCGTCGGCGCCTTTTCCACCGCGTAACCGTAGCCGTACTCGCTGTACGTGGGAAGGGCGTTACCCATGTGCAAATCCGCGTAAGTGACACCGCCCTCGCCGTAGACCTCGATGCGGTCCTCCATTCCACCGCGACGAGCCCAGCTATCCTCCACGACACCCACCGCCCCGTTGGCGAATTCGAGGATGCAGATAGAATTATCTTCGCCCTTGGTCTTATCACGATGGACATGCGTTGCCATCTGGCAATAGACGCTCTTGATCTGTGGCCGGCCTAAGAACCAATAGCAGAAGGCGATGCCGTGACAGCCCATATCCATGAACACGCCGCCGCCGGATTTTTCGACGTCCCAGAACCACGGTGCGTGCGGCCCGAAATGTTTCTCATGCTGCTTGACCACATAGACCTTGCCAAACGCCCCCTGGTCCGCCATTTCCTTTGCCTTTACGTATTTGGGCGTGAAAAATAGCTCCTCGGCGTACATCAGCAGCACGCCTTTTTGCCGGCACGTCTCAATCATCAAATCGGCCTCTTCCAGCGTCATGCAGAAGGGCTTTTCGCAGACCACGTGCTTGCCCGCGTTGGCGATATCGATGGTCATCCGGGCATGCAGGTTGTTCGGCGCAGCAATCGTCACCATCTCAATATCTTTTTCCTTCAGCATCTGCCTGTAGTCCGTGAAGACGCGGCCGATGTTATGTTTCTTGGCCAGCTTTTGCGCGTTGCCGGGCGTGGGCGAGGCGACCGCAACCACCTCCGCCTCATCAGGCATAATCCGAAACGAATCCGCGTGAATATCCGCCACGAACTGCGACCCGATAATTCCAACTTTGACTCTTCCCTTAGCAGCCATAAGCGATTACTCCTTCTTGGCTTTTTCCCGGTGACGTCCGGTGCGCACGCAATGTCGGATTACAACATCCAGCCCGGGCGGTACTCGTAATGAAGATATTTGTTCGCCTCGGGCAGATTGACGATCTTCATATTCTCACTATCCCAAATCAGTTTCACACCACCCATGCGAACGCAAACCGTCCCGAGTAGAACCGCTTCGGTAAGCGGACCGGCAAAATCAAAATTGGATTCTGTCGGCGTCCCTTCCTTGCACGCTTTGATCCATTCCTCGTAATGTCCTATCGACCGGGGCAGCTTTTTCGGCGGACGTTTATATGCTTTCATTTTTGTTTCCGGTATCAGGCGCGGACTGTTGCCTCCCCAGCCTTCGACGTACATTTTGCCTCTGTCCCCCACGAAGATGAGACCATCCTCGCGTGAAAGCTGCCGGTCGTCCTCCAGCTCTTTGGGCCGGGCGGCTATGATTCCCCCATCATACCAGTGCAGCGTGACGGGCGGCATGTCTCCACGGGCGCCGAATTCGTAATGCACCGTCGATGCCAGAGGCACACTGTCCTCATACACGATCGTCGAACTGGCGTTGACGCTGATCGGCGCGCCAAGTTTCAGAGCCGAGAAGACCGGCGCCAGGTTATGGATGCCCATATCCCCCAGGCCGCCTGTGCCGAAGTCCCACCAGCCGCGCCAACTGAAGGGTGCGTAAGCAGGATGATACGGTCGGTACGGCGCGGGACCCAGCCATAAATCCCAGTTCAGATGGTCCGGCACGGGCGGCGTATCGGTAGGCCGCTCGATCCCCTGCGCCCACCACAGCGGTTTCTTGCCGCTATGGGTGGGCCTATCCGACCAGGCGTGCATCTCTCTGACGGGGCCGATCGCGCCATCCCAGAGCCACTCCTTGATCAGGCGGTTGCCTTCGAACGCCATGCCCTGGTTGCCCATCTGGGTGGCGACTTTTGCCTTACGAGCCGCCTGGGCGACCGCGCGGGCCTCGTACACCGTTCGGGTGAGCGGCTTTTCGCAGTAGACGTGTTTGCCCATCTTGATGGCCATTACAGTAGCCACGGCGTGCGTATGGTCGGGTGTAGAGACCACCACCGCGTCGATGTCTTTTTCGGTTTCCAGCATGACGCGGAAATCACGGTAGGTCTTGGCCTTTCCGTACCGCTTGGATGCAGCGGCGACGGTATTGGCGTCCACGTCACATAACGCGACGATATTCTCGCCGCTAAGCCCTGCGAGGTTGTCCCCGCCCCGGCCACCCGCGCCGATGGCCGCGATATTGAGCTTCCCGCTGGGCGGCGTGCGCCCGGCACCTCCCAACACGTGCCGCGGCACCACTGTAAACACCGCAGCCGTAGCCGCTCCACCAACAAATGCTCGCCGTGAGATTTCTCTACTGTAACTTCTGGCATTCTTCTTGTCGTCTTTCATGAGCACTCCCCAACAGACAAATAGTTCCCGTAAGCTCTCCCCGGCACGTTGCCTGCCTGGCTGACGAGCCGATAAGATGATACCGCTACGAGCCGGGCATTTCCAATCTGTTTTTCAGAATGATGTTGATGGTGGCCGCTGCTTGTATGTCACATCATCCGCCAACTCGGGCACAAAGTACACTGTTTGCAGACGGCCCGGCGCTAAATTGGCTCTGCTTTATTTCTTCTTCTTTTCTGTGGGCGTGGGCAGATTATTGAAGAAGTCAAGACCGATCTCGGCAGGCCTCGGATTTTCTGACCTCAGCGGCTGCGTGTCATCGAACGTCTTTTGTTGCTCAACCATCAACGCCATCAGCTCTTTGATCCGTTTGGCCTGGGATGGATCGTCGGCCAGATTTTTCGTCTCGTGCGGGTCCTGCTGCAGGTCGAACAACTGTGTTTTATTAACCTGAGGGTAGCAGAGCAGCTTCCATCGGCCGCGACGTACGGCCCGTTGCAGGTCCTTGTAGGCGAGGAAAATCGTATCGCGAACCGCGGGTGTCTGGCCCTGAATAATCGGCGCCAGGCTTTTGCCCTCGAGCCCTGCCGGGACATTCGTCCCGACCAGGTCGCACACGGTCGGATATACATCGAAAAGATATGCAAACGCATCTGACGACTTGCCTTTCGAGATGCCTGGTCCACAGAATATCAACGGCACGCCCATACTGTGTTCATAAAGGTTCTGCTTGCCCATCAGGCCGTGGCTGCCGATCGCGATGCCCTGGTCGGAGGAAAATATGATGATGGTGTTGTCATATTCACCAATCTCTTTCAGGGTCTGGATGATCCTGCCGATCTGCTCATCCAGATAGGTGATCACGGCGTAGTAGTCCCGCAGGTGTTTTCGAATAATCTCGTCCGTTCGTGGCCAGGGCGCCAGCCGTTCATCACGAATGGCCAGATCGCCATTGTCAAACGGATGGAAGGGCTGGAAGTTGGGCGGCAAGGGAATCTTCTCGAGCGGGTACTTGTCCAGGTACGACTGTGGGGCGACCCGTGGGTCGTGCGGAGTGGCAAAAGCCAAGTACATAAAGAAAGGCTTACTTTTCTCTCGCGTACGCAGGAAATCAATTGCATCATCAGCAATCACTTTGCCCGGCTCA
>CAZPJZ010000347.1:0-3656 GCA_964586995.1 uncultured Pirellulales bacterium
CAGCGCGTGGCACACGGAGCGAAGATTGTCACTCCGGAGCCGATGATAAACGATTTCTATCACGCGCACGTTTCACATCTGCTGCTCAATACCGACCGCGAGGTGGGCACCAGCGACCGCTACGTCGCGCGGGTAGGGACATTTTCTTACGGCGCGTTCAGCAACGAATCGTGCATGATGGTCAGTGACCTCGACCGGCGTGGTTATCACAAAAGGGCGCAACAAGCATTGGAAACCTGGCTGCATTATCAGGGGACCTCCCCTCTGCCGGGCAGCTATTCCAGTTCAGAGGGCGAGTTCTACGGGGCAGGCGGCTACGAAGATGGCGGCTATAACCAGCATCACGGTTTTGTCCTGTGGTGCCTGGGCGAGCACTACTGGTACACCCGCGATACCGATTGGCTGAAGCAAGCGGCTCCGAAAATCGTCAAGGGCTGTGAGTGGATCATCCGCGAGCGAAAACAGACGATAGACCAGGCCGAGCGTTCGGCCATTCAGGCCATCGAGCGGGGGCTGCTGCCGGCTGGTTCGCTCGAAGATATAAGGGACTGGCGCTGCTGGCTATCGACCAACGTGTATTCCTGGTGGGGGATGCAAAACGCCGCCGCAGCACTGGCAGATGCGGGATTACCGGACGGTGAGCGCCTGCGGGCAGAAGCCGAGGCGTACCGCAAAGATATTCTGGCTGCATTCGGCGAGGCGATGCGGCGCTCTCCGGTGGTTCGCCTGCGGGACGGCAGTTGGATCCCGCATATTCCGCCGGATGTGCACCGGCGGGGGCGGACCTTCGGCTGGATTACTGAAACGCTCGAAGGGCCTATCCATCTAATTCGCACGGGCTTACTCGAACCCTGGGACCGGATGAGCACCTGGATAATCAAAGACTTCGAGGACAACTTGTATATTTCCGAGCAGTACGGCTATAACATTACCGGCGACGAGTTCGAGCGCTACTGGTTCGGTAGGGGGGGTATATCGATGCAGGCGAACTTGCTGTGTAACCCGATTCCGTATTTGTTGCGCGATGAGCCGAAGCATTTCCTTCGCGCCTATTTCAACGCCTTCGCGGTCAGCTATTGGCCGGATACCCGGATGATGACCGAGCACGCACTTCCCAACATTGGCGACTGGCGCGGCGACCACTACAAATCCTCGGATGAGGCTAACTCCACATATTGGCTGCGAATGATGTTCATCCAGGAGCGCGGCGATGAACTCTGGCTCGGCGCAGCTATTCCGCGCTACTGGCTGGCGGACGGCAAGACCTGCGGCATAGAAAATGCCGCGACATATTTCGGCCCGATGTCGGTCAAGTACGAATCGCACGCCGCATCTGGCCGAATCGAAATGATTCTTGACCCGCCGAAGCGAAATCCGCCGAAGAAAATCTACGTCCGCTTCCGCCACCCCGAAGGCAAGAAAATCACCCGCTGCGAACTCAACGGCCAACCCTACAACAACTTCGACCCAGGAAAGGAGTGGATTATCCTCGAACAAGGGGGGAGCGAGGAAGTGCGCGTTGTTGCGTATTTTTAAGGTGACGGTCAGCAGTGTGGCCAGCTAAGGAGAGCTAATATGTGCCAGCTAATAAGGTCTATTGAGGCTTTGTTAAAAGTGTAAAAGATAATGCCCATACCTGGGGGACTAACAATTCACCTTGGTTTAGAGGAGAGCCGTGTTGTGAAACACCATTGCTTCCATCTTTGTACCGAGGCAAGCATGACGAAAACCAACTGGTCCAGTTCTTTCGCAGAAAGGCACCGTGGTTAAGCTATGCAATAGACCGCGACAAAACCAGTGAATGGCTCTTTTTGATGCAGCATGTAAGATTACCCACACGCTTGTTAGACTGGACAGAAGGAGCGCTCATTGCTCTCTATTTTGCACTCATAGAACAAAAAGAAGAAAATAAGAAAAAAGGAGAAGCTGCCCAAAATAGAAGAACCCCTGTTGTTTGGATGCTTGACCCAATCGAACTTAACAAATTGTCCGGCCTAAGGACTTCTAAGGTAGATGAATTTCCCCTTGAGTGGTTTCAACCCCAATGTGATAACACTAATCCTGCGAATCTCTCATTTCGCGCGGCTTGGGAAAAGGATAGAGAAAAGGGCGATCAGGACAAAATAGCACCTGAGCTTCCCATAGCCGTGCACCCCACCAATATTCACCCTCGGATGGGCGCTCAAAAGAGTTGCTTTACGGTCCACGGCAAGAGGGAAGAATGCCTGGATAAATTACTCGAAGAGAAGGGGTTCAAGTACCTCACCAAATATCTTATTGATGGTGCCAAGTTAGAAGATACGTTACAAGATATGTTAAAGGATTTAAAGACCCTCGGAATATCGTATTCAACGGTATTTCCTGACCTTGATGGTTTGGCGAAGGACTTGGAGACTCGTTTTTGAGATGATATAGAGCCGGCGCAGGGGCGGTTAGCTTTGTGACCTGCACCGCAGGGAGTAAAGCACCTTGCACCGTTATGTACTTTTTACTTAATCCTCATGCTCTTTCGTACTTTTCTCTTGCCTTTGAGGAAGGCGGCAAGGGCTTGGCGTCGGATACCGTCGGGCTGTGGCTTGTCAGTACGCGCAGGCTGCTATGCTATGATGCATTTAGTTTTTCGACCTTCTCCAGAAAGCTCCGGCAGAGCTGGGGCAGTGGTTCGGCCAGTTGGCGAAGCTGCTTTTCATCCAACAGGGTGATTGTCCGAAGGGTATTGTTGGCCTCCGAGCGGATATAGTCACTTTCCGCGCTCATAGATGCGAACTCCCTTTTCGCGTATGATGGTCGCGATGGGCGGGTTTTGCGAAAGGTCCACAAGATCAACCGGCTTGGGAAGCTCAAAGAAAAGACGCCCGTAGAAGTTGAAGAATTGTTCCGGCGCAAGCCCTTCAACCGCCAAGTCGATATCCGCCGCCTGGTCTTCATTTTCCAGCGCAGAGCCGAACATCCAGACCGCCGAGACCTTGAAGTCTCGGGCAATCGACCCAATGGCTTCTCGCAGATCGTAGGGCGCCATTTTTCGAGTCCTATTGGCTGTTACGTACAATACACTGATAGGCGCAATGTAATGGATTTGCCACTTGTGTTCAATAAAAAAGCTGTTAGCGGGTATGGCTTACCTGGCTGCGTGCCAGTATCCTTTGCCTTTGAGCTATGTGCCGCCGGCAGCCGGCCTGCTGAGGCAACCAAAAAGCATCACGGCTACTTTGCAGTCCTGGACTCTCCCGACCGCAGGACGCGCACGTCTTGTCAGGCCGGACTGGGGCGCGCTCCGCCGTTTTCAACTTGCCCTTTTCAGCGGTTTCGATACCATGACCGACATTTGGAAGGAAATAATATGTATTCTCGTGCGCAGCGAACGGCAATAGAAGTCCTTCTGACGTTGTTCTGTCCTACCGCGTCGTGTTTGCTCGTGGGACTGGCAGCCTTTGGCTCCGGCGCGCTCGACCCCAGGGCGGGGGCTTTCCAGTTTGTGGTGACGGGGCTAATAGTTGGTGCTCTGGTGCTGATTGCACGGCATCTATCATCTATCCAGTTCGCGGGCGCAACCGTGCTGATTGTTGTCGCGATGATTGTAGTAACGCCGTTCTCCGCGCCGAGGCTTGTGCTGCACACTGTGGTTCTGATGGTTGCTTTGACCGGTGCGGTTCTGG
>CAZPJZ010000348.1:0-3652 GCA_964586995.1 uncultured Pirellulales bacterium
GGGCGGATACCCGACCAGGTAGTAACCGCCCCAGAGTTGATATCCCACATAGCGATATTGCCGCCGGCGCCTCGGTAGAGCAGGGCACCAGCAGTGCCGGCATAAGTAGCACAACCTGCATGACGTCCCATCTGTGAAGTCACGAGACTGCCGGTGCCAAGGTCATAGCCGTTAGGCTCAAGGTATATGGTATTGCCGACAATCACCGGATGTTGCATGTGACCACTATGATTATCATTTGTCCAGGCATGACTGTTGGACCATAGGACAACGCCACTTCTGGCATCATAGGCATATATGTTGTAACGATTGTCCGAGGCGGCAATGAATAGCTTCTGGTCCGCATATTGCATGTAGAACACCACGGCGCCGTCTGCAGTGTCGATGGCTTGCTCCCACAGTTTTGCTCCGCTATATTTGTCCAGAGCCACTAAGTACTGATCTTGCCATAGCTGCGACATTCCGATTCGCCCTGCAGGATAGTTTTTGACCGCCGGATTACGGCTCTCAACAAAGTAAAGCCTGCCACCTCCGATCGTAATCGTTGAGTTGATGATAATGCCTTGTTCGGGGCGGATATCTATCCAAAGCCGGCTGCCGGTTACCTTGTCATTTGCAAAGACGTACTTGCTGCAAACCTGGTAGGTGACAGGCCCCGAAGCAGCATCATACCAGCCACTGTCGCCCCAGATATTTGTATAATGAGCGCCATCGAGCTGGGCACTGCCATATAGCACGTCCTCTGAGATCGCTACATACCCCCATTCAAGACCGTCTTCGTTCAGCGTGTAGGTTCGTTTTCGATCACCTGTGTCTGCATCAAGAAGCCAGCAGTCATCGTCGATGGCTATGTATAATCCATCTTTATCGGCACAGGTGTAGCCACCATCCCGTGGCGTATTGACCCGCAGCAGGCCAGGAATCTCAAGCGACCAATATATGGTTCCATTGTACGAATCCATGGCCAAGACCCGATCCAGGCCCTGGTGGTACAGCCGGCCATTGGCCATTACTGGGGCGGGCATACGGGGATTACGGTCGGCTCCGAAATCCGCACCAGGTGAGCCGATCCACTGTATCATCAATTGCCCGGTTTGCGTGGCTGCTTGGAGCGTATCACCCGTAAAGGCTGCATTGTCCGGCTTGCCATACTGACGAGGCCAGTCTGCTGCCCCCGGCAGCGGGTCACGAACCACTTTGAACCAAAGCCCTTCGCCGTCATTAGTTGTACTATACGTCAGGCCAGCGGCATTCAGCCAAGCTTCAAGCTCGACCTGAGTAAGCTGGCTCGGGCAATTATTCGGCTGACCAAGATAGGCCGTACCACCGCTCGGTCGCAGCACCCGGAACATCTCTACTGCCGAACCAACGCACACACCTTCGGAAATATTCCGGTCAGAAACTATCAGATTGAAAAAGCACTTGGTGAAAGGTAGATCATCGAGCGAGGTAGCCTCGCGAAGTCTAATCCGAGCCCCATAAACGCCTGCCTGCATCAATTTATTGATGCCCGTTTTGATCTTGCTTGCATCTGTGTCCACTCCCACAATGGTCATGTCACTGAGTTTGGCCAGCTCGAAGGCCAATCGGCCATCACCACAGCCGTAGACAAGGCAGTAACCTCTCCTGATGCTGGTGCGGTTGATGATGTGCTTAGCAGCAGCCTGATATAATGGACTGAGCGAATCGGCCGGATAAGGCAACGGTACATTCGAGCAGTCCATACGCGTATAATTGATGGCATTATCAAACGCGTAAACGTCGGTGAAGACTTCCTCTGCGCCGCTGCTGTAGCCTATGCGGTAGTAGTACTTTGTTCTGTATTGCAGGTTGTCCAGGATGATTGAATGAGTAGTAGTAGGTGAAGAACTCGTTACCCGTAGGCCTAGCGATGCCGTTGTCCCATATTCTACAAGCGAGCCGCGTGCATCAGGTGTGTCCCAGCGAACTACTGCCGTAAACGGGCCGGTGAATTGTACGTAAGGACCAACGTCAACCTCGGCGATAGAGGTTGCCTGGCTGGCCACCGTCGTAGCGGAAACCAATAATATTATTGTGAACACTTCACGCTCAGTCAATCGTTGCCAATTTGCAGCCATTGTTGCGCGAATATCGCAAAATCAAGCAGGTCTACATAGCAGTCTCTATTCAAATCGCTGGGCAAATAGCCCCAGTCGCCGCAGGTTAATTCATTGTCAGCAACACTGACATCCACGGAAGCGATGACTATTGCATCATAACTTTCATCGGCGCTGACAGCAGTGTGCGTGATAGTGGTTGTGTGGGGACTCTTACTTTCATAAACATCATCATCTACCGCGGCGACGGTTACCGTTTGAGGTATGTTCCAGTTACTGGTATTAAAGTTCAAGACAACAGGCAGACCCGGACCTTCGCCAAGGTCAATCTGCCCGTCACCCGGTGCAACAGTAATCTGCACATCAGCAGTAGGCTTAGAGCAAAGGACAATCCCATAACTATCTGCTGGTCCGCCTTCCTTTACGGCGGTGTTACCGCCAGACTCAGTGATTTGGACGCAATGTTCAGGGACAATCGCGGTGTATGCATTGCCCACCGAAGCAATTTCCGCACCGGTTAATGGCCTGTCCCATATCGCAAGGGTGCTGCAATATTTCGGGTAATCCTCCCCGTCCTCATCTGCAAAGATAAGAAGCGTCGGGTCAAGCGAAAACCTTCCATCTACCGACTGAGGATTTCCCTCTCGCCACTGCACCCCATCTACATAGATCCTGTAAAAATCCGGGTTATCAACGGATACTACTACCCTAAGCCAACTGTCGTAGCTGATCTTGTTCGCCGAATAACCCGTAGCCGCAACACCTAAGGCCCCATCGGTGTTCCTTACAAAGAAATCACCGTCATTTGCGTTTGATGTGTTGGTCTGGTAGAGTGAGACCCACTGCCCTTGGCTGCTTGTCGGGACCATGATGTCCATCAAAATCGACCATTCGTTCACATAACTGCCGCCGCCGGTGCCTGGGGCTATGTTATGTGTGACGATCAGCCAGGCGCTTCTATCAACATAGACGGCTCCGCCGAGTCCACCCGGCACCCAGTCAGACCCGCTGACGTTATGCAGTCCCAGGTCCGTGCCAATCGTTGCATGCGCGACATCTGTTGAATCGCTGAACTCCCAAAAGCCTGTCAGCCCATTGCGGAGCCAAGGCGATCCCGCACCGCCCCAAGAAGAATCGCTGTAGCAGAGAAAAAAACCCAAAAGGACAAGGTTACAGAGGCACAGAATAGCTCGTTGCCCTTGTGCCTCTGTACCTTTCTGCTCTGGTTGAACTGCTCTAATTACTTGCAACCTACCGTCTTTTTCTGCCAATTACGCCCAGTCCGCCAAGACACAGCAAAGCAATAGTTGCCGGTTCGGGGACAATTACAGTGGATGCGTTGCCTATTAAAGCAATTTCCTCACCTGTTAATGGCCTGTCCCATATCGCAAGGGTGCTGCAATATTTCGGGTAATCCTCCCCGTCCTCATCTGCAAAGATAAGAAGCGTCGGGTCAAGCGAAAACCTTCCATCTACCGACTGAGGATTTCCCTCTCGCCACTGCACCCCATCTACATAGATCCTGTAAAAATCCGGGTTATCAACGGATACTACTACCCTAAGCCAACTGTCGT
>CAZPJZ010000349.1:0-3650 GCA_964586995.1 uncultured Pirellulales bacterium
GGTCTTGGGCGATAACTTTGACGCTATCGGCGGCAATTTCCATCAGAACCAGCCGCCCGGCGTTGACGTTGCGCGAATCGATCAGGTACAGGCTCTTGCCGTCCTTGGTGAAACTCACCGCCTGGCTCGTCATACTGTCTTCCGAGTCCCAGCCAAGCACCTTTTTCCAATCGGCCTGAACATTGTCGCGCACGAGCAGATCGAAGCCGCCTCCGGGAGTGGCCGCCTTGGCGCCACGAATTTTGAAGTCGGCGTCGGCCAACCACTCGATGATATTACCGGGATTCTCAGCCACTTTTTTCAGCTCCCCCGTCTTGAGGTCGAGATGATAGACATCATGCACCTTTGGATTGTCTTTATTCATACCGATCAGTAATTCGTTGGGGAAATGCTTGTCGGTGTGCACAATCCTGGTCTGCACGTAGTCGTACGGCGTCAAGTCGCGAATCTCATTGCTCTCGATGTTCACAGCGTAGAGCCGCCAGTTTTCATTTCCCCCCACATCCTGCAGATACATGATGTGTTTACTGTCACCTGCCCAGAAGTACCGGCGTATTCCCCGATCCGTGTCCTTTGTTACGACTCTGTCGTCTTCTTTACCGATGGTTTTGACCCATACGTTAAGGACGTTGTTAACCGGAGCCAGATAAGCCATCATCTTGCCATCCGGGGAGATTTGAGGGTTGGTCTTAACCGGATTGCCAAGGAGGATTTCTCTTGGTATTAGTTCAGGCTCAGCCGCAGCACCGGGAAGTATAAAGAGCATTAGCACGCCGGATAGCATCAATACAGCAAAAAGCGGAATTGGTCTTGACTGTTTCATGGTCTTGCTCTCCTTTTCTTTTCGAGCAGCGGATTACCTTATTCTTATCAGGCCGTCACGGGTCTTAATATATACTTCGCCGACACAACACAGTTGGCCTGGGTGCACCTTCGCGGCCAGTGTCCTTTTGTTTGCCTTAGGCGACACTAATAGGGGTAAATCCGTCCTTATAGAACCGTTGCGTGTCCAGGCCGGCCTTAAATAGCAGCTTTCTTTCATTCCTTCATTCTCCTTGACTCTATGACTGTCCTTGTTGTTTTTGGGATTTTTTGCCTTTTGTGGGTATGTCGCTGGTTCTGTATAATAGGTTTCAAGAAATTTTTGAAACTTCTCAAATCCTGCCTGCGACTAAGAGATAGAAAGGGATTTTCTTGGCAAAAGAGCTATGGCAGCAAGAGGCTGACTGGCTAAGTCTTCTGCGTAGCGGCGACCATAACGCTTTTGCCAGGTTCATTGACAAATACAAAGAGTTGGTGTTCTTGTGCTGCCGCAGGCTGGGTCTAAGAGAAGATGAGGCTGAAGATGTAGCAAGCGAAACGTTTCTGGCGGCTTACAAGGCGCTGAGGCGATATGGTGGACAGGCTCAATTAAGCACCTGGCTGTGGAGCATCGCCTATCGGCAGGCCGTGAACCACTTGCGAAAAAATAGAAGACAGTGGCAGCTTGAAATTGAACCTGATGAAGAGATCGCCAGTAATGAAGAGCAGGGACCGGCAGCAGCATTGCAATCCGAAGAGCAGCAAGAAATCGTCTGGCAAGCTGTCGATCGGCTGCCGAGACTATGGGCGATGGCTGTTGTCCTATACTATCGCGAAGAAAAGAGTATTGCTGATATTGCCCGGATAATGCGAGCAAAAGAAAGTACGGTTAAGACTTATCTATTTAGAGGACGCGAGCGACTGAGGCAGGTATTAGAAAGAGCCTTTGGGGAAGATACTGATGTCGGCGGATAGATTAAGTGAAGATCAATTCAACCGAATGTTGTCGCAGGCGCTGCAGAGACGTTCCGAGCCGGTACCTGCTGGTTTTACCGGCATGGTCTTGGACCAGGTTAGGCAGCTCGATGAGCACAGGATTCTTTCCCGTGTTATTCTGCAAGAAAGGCTCGCTTTGGCTGCGTGTATCGGGCTTGTTGTCGCGGTGATTGTTGCCGCGACCGTTTTTCCGGACGCTGCTGTGGGGGCGTTCCGAAGTGTTGCGGCTGGTTTGACGCAGCGAGCAGAGGGCCTAATCGATACAATCCCACAGGCCGTGAAAACTCTCACCGGGCAGTGGCGGCTGTTTACCGTCTTGGGAGCCGTATTTGGTTTTACAATTTATAGTTTTGCGGAGCTGCTCCTGGGCGATAAGATTAGAATCCGGATGGCATGAACGCTCCGCCGGGCCTTTTCTCTGCAGCCTTTGCAACGCATCACCCCTTATCTGCCGAACGCAGATGCCATGATGAAATATCTCTTTGCGGGTAGTTGGCCTGGCTTCCACAGTAAAGTATCCGAAACTTGATAGACTTCTCTGCCACTTGAGCCTGATCGCAACTGCAGAGGGAGCACTTTGCCGGAAGGTACCAGCGTAACCTTCGAAGTGCACCGGACTTGCGAGTTCTTCTTGACAAGAAGGCTGGGGATATGGTATAAGTAGGGATGTTCGTGTCTGCGATTTCTTGCTTTTTAGGTATCATCGAAGGAGGTCAGAGCAGACCCCGAAAGTGTTCTGGTTGCGTCAGCAGAGACTCTGACAGGGGTGTCCATCGCCTGCTCTTTTGCACGAGGTTGTCTGAGACAGGCATAATCATTCATACTCATAGCAGAAAAATCTGAATGCTTGTCGAGGACAACGCGGTTTAGTTCGCAGCCAAAATATGATTCTGTTCAACTTTTTTGAAGGAGGAATTTTATGTGTAGAAAACTGACTTATTTGATTTCGTTTGTCTTGGTGCTGGTTTTGGCCGGCAGTGCCCCGGCCAGCCTGGTAGCGCACTGGACGTTTGATGAGACAAACGGCACGGTGGCTCAAGATTCCAGCGGCAACGGACGCGACGGCACGCTCAACGGTGGCCCACAGTGGGTGCCCGGACGGATAGGTGGTGCACTGCAGTTCGACGGTTCTAATGATTACGTCGCCGCTCCGTATATTTCGTTGAATAGTCGGAGTTTCACCGTCGCGATGTGGGTCAATCCTGTGTTGTACACCGCTCAGCAAGTCGTCTTTTCTCAAAGGCAAACGAGTGCAACAAATACAGATTTGCATTTCCGGCTTGGAGGGCCCGGTGCCGCAAGTGGAAATGCGCCCACCGGCGGCGTTCGCATGGGATTCTATGGTAATGACCTCGATACTGCCGGCGGGCTCATCCAAGACAATAAATGGTACCACATAACCTTCTGGTACGATTCTGCAAATCAAAACAGAAGGATATACGTAAATGGAGTGCAGCAAGCTCAGGCTGCTGCCACTGCTTATCTCGGCACATCAGGCAATACCGTTATTGGTTCGTGGGCTGGTGCTTCACAGTGGTTTAGGGGCATGATTGACGACGTGCGAATTTACGACCACGCACTTTCGGTCGCTGAGATAAAAGAGCTGATGCCACCGCAGTTGAAGGCTTTTGACCCAAATCCGCAAGATGGGGCCATGGATGTGACCACACCACTGCTGCAATGGAAAGCGGGAGATACAGCGGCGCACCACGATGTATACTTCGGCACCAACCCGGGTGCTCTGGAGTATCAGGGCCGCTATCTTCGTATGCAAACGGTGTACTATCATCAGGCGGGCCTGACGCCGGGGACCACCTACTACTGGCGGATCGATGAGGTCGAGGCCGATGGCA